>NC_011899.1:2302500-2578146 GCF_000020485.1 Halothermothrix orenii H 168 | reverse complement strand
TGTAAAATTTATAATAGCAATCCAGATAGCAGGTTTTTAGAGTAAATTGGAAACAACATACATTCTATTATTAAATTTGGGAATTAATAAACCTGGGGTATATTACCTCTGTGGAAGGGGTGGAGCAGGGGGGCAAGTGTGTGGATAGTTTAAAAAATAGTGATTTTAAAAGGGTATATTCAAAGGGCAAATCACTGGCCAGCCGGTATTTAGTCCTGTATTACTACCCTAATAACCTTGATAAAAACAGAATTGGATTTTCCATAAGCAAAAGGGTTGGAAAAGCAGTGGTTAGAAACAAACTTCGTAGGAGACTTAAGGAAATAATAAGGCTGACTGATAATATAAAATCCGGTTATGATCTGGTCTTTATTGGGCGCAAGCCTTCGGTAAGCCTCGATTACCATGACTTAAAGAAAGATGTCCATCAGTTGTTAAAAAGAGCCCGACTTCTGGGGAGAAGGTGTCTTCTGTGATAAGGAATCTTTTCAAAAAAGTGTTTATTGGTTTAATCAGGTTTTACCAGAAAGCTATTTCCCCCTGGTTTCCTAAAACCTGTCGTTTTTATCCAACCTGTTCAGAATATTCTAAAGCAGCCATATCCAGGTATGGAGTTATTAAAGGGACCTGGCTGGCAATAAAAAGAATTTTACGTTGTAACCCCTTTAACCCCGGAGGTTATGACCCCTTAGAATAGGAGGAGAAAAAATATGGGATGGTTAACTGAAATAATGACTGATACTCTAATCTTACTAAACAACTGGGTACACAATTATGGACTGGCTATTATTATTCTAACAATATTTATTAAATTATTGCTTTATCCTCTAACTGCAAAACAGACAAAATCAATGAAAGCTATGCAGGATTTGCAACCTGAAATGAAAAAAATTCAGGAGAAGTATAAAGATAATAAAGAAAAACAACAGGAAGAGATGATGAAATTATATCAGGAACATAATGTAAACCCTGCAGCTGGATGTTTTCCAATGATTTTACAGTTATTTATTATCTGGCCTCTCTTCCGGGCTATTTCCGGTTTGAAGGATATAATGGCCCCTGAAGAGGCTACTTTCCTGTGGATAGGGAATTTAACTGAGGGTAGCCTGGCCACCCCGGATATAACCTTAATTATAATTAATGTAATAGCTATGATAGGACAGACTTACTTGACCCAGAAATGGACCGGTAATAACAGTCAAAATAATGCTATTATGTGGGTAATGCCGTTTATTATACTCTGGTTTGGATTTAAATTACCTGCCGGGGTCTTATTGTACTGGTTGACTCAGACTGTACTTACTGTAATTCAACAGTATATTATTTATCAAGACCCTGAAATGAAGGGGGCGGTAGGAGAATAATGGATGTTGTCAGGCAGGAAGGGAAAACTGTTGAAGATGCCGTTGAACAGGCCTTGCAAAAATTAAATATTACACGTGATGAAGCTGAGATTAAAGTTATAGATGAGGGTTCTAAAGGTATTTTTGGATTAATTGGTGGTAAAAACGCTGTTGTTGAAGTAAAGCCAAAAGTAAATCCCGCATCTATTGCCCTGGATTTTTTAGAAGATGTCCTTGAAAAAATACCGGTGGCAACCAGGGTTGAAGTAATAGAAGAAAAAACAGACTATGACCAGGTTTATCTTAATATAAGTGGCGATAATCTTGGAATTATAATAGGTTATCGTGGTGAAACCCTTGATGCCCTACAATATCTTACATCCCTGGTTGTTAATAGGGAATTAAAAAAGTATACCAGGGTATTGTTAGATGCAGAGGGATACCGGGAACGGCGTAAAAAAACCCTGGAAAGGCTTGCTAATAAACTGGCCAGAAAAGCAATCAGGGTCGGGCGAAAGGTTGTCCTTGAACCCATGCCGCCACATGAAAGAAGGATTATTCATATGACCTTAAAGGATAGTGAACAGGTCTATACTTACAGTGAGGGGCAGGAACCCTATCGACGGGTTTTAATAGCTCCCAGGATGGAAAAAGACAATGGATAATAACTGAATTTGTGTTTACACTAAACCCAGTAGGTTTTCCTACTGGGTTTCATTCGTATTTTTAAGGTTTGATTCAAGGGGGTGGCGAGATGAAAGGGTTAACAGATGATACTATTGCAGCTATTTCTACACCTTTCGGGACTGCCGGTATTGGTAAAATCAGGGTCAGCGGGTCTGGGGCTATAGATGTAGCTGACAGGATTTTTAAAGGAGTTAAAGATAAAAGTTTAAAGAATGTCAATACCTATACAGCTCACTACGGTTATGTTGTTGAGCCTGAATCCGGTAAAATGGTTGACGAGGTTATTGTTATTGTAATGAGGGGTCCCCATTCTTTTACCGGTGAAGATGTAGTTGAGTTTGACTGCCACGGGGGTATGATTCCTTTAAAGAAAGTACTTGAGGTCTTATTAAATAATGGGGCCCGCCTGGCAGAACCCGGGGAGTTTTCAAAAAGGGCATTTTTAAATGGCAGGATTGATCTGGCCCAGGCTGAGGGAATTATGGAGGTTATAAATTCAAAAACAGATAAAGGATTAGATGTGGCCATAAATCATTTAACCGGAAAGCTTTCAAATAAAATTACTGGAATTAAAAATGAGGTTATTAGACTCCTGGCTCATCTTGAAGCCGCTATAGATTTTCCGGAAGATGAAATTGAAGGCTTCGAACCTGATGAACTGGGTAACAGGATAAATGGTATAAAGGATGAAATTGAAGATTTACTGGCAACAAGTGATCAGGGTAAAATATATCAGGAAGGTTTAAAGGCTGTAATTGTGGGAAAACCCAATGTCGGTAAATCGAGCCTTTTAAACTCCCTTGTTCAGGAAAACAGGGCCATTGTTACTGATATACCCGGTACTACCAGAGATATAATAGAAGAGTATATAAATATAAGAGGTATCCCTTTAAGGATAATAGATACAGCCGGAATCAGGGAGACCCGGGATATGGTTGAAAAGATCGGGGTTGAAAAAACCCGTAATTCCCTGAGGGAGGCCGATCTCGTCCTTTTTATGCTTGATGTAGCCCAGGGGTTGACTGAAGAAGATATAAAAATATATGATATGGTTAAAGATAAACCGATGATTGTTCTTGTTAATAAGACAGACCTGGACAGGGAAATAGATGAAAAGAAAATTAAAGACCATTTTAAAGAACACCCGCTACTCTGGATTTCTGTTAAAGAAGAAATAGGGCTTGATAACCTTAAAGAGGCTATTATTGAGGAAGTAGTTTCTGAGGAGGTTAACGTTTCAGATAATATCTTTATAACCAGGGTCAGGCATAAAGATGCTATGAAGAAAGCTGTTCATAGTATTAACAGGGTAAAAGAATCTTTAAACCAGGGGTTACCCTATGATTTCCTTACTATAGACCTTAAAGACTGTCTTGATGCTCTGGGTGAGATTACTGGAGAGACGGTTACTGAGGATATTATTGATCGGATTTTTGCTGATTTTTGTCTTGGTAAATAACGAAGATGTTGTAGTTAAAGGAGGTAATAAGATGAGCAGGGATTTTATGTCTATCTATCCCAAAGAATATGATGTTATTGTTATCGGGGCCGGACATGCCGGGTCTGAGGCATCACTGGCACCTGCCAGAATGGGCTTTAAAGTTCTGACCATGACTGTAGACCTGGACCATGTTGCCTTTATGCCCTGTAATCCATCTCTGGGTGGTCCCGGTAAGTCCCATATTGTCCGGGAGATTGATGCCCTCGGGGGAGAAATGGCCCGTAACATGGATGAAACCATGATCCAGATCAGAATGCTTAATACCAGCAAGGGACCAGCCGTCCGTGGTTTGCGGGGACAGGCTGATAAAAAACAGTACCACCTGAGGATGAAGCGTGTCCTCGAAAGGGAGCCAAATGTTGATTTAAAGCAGGAAATTGCAGAAAAACTGGTCATAGAAGATGGAGAAATAAAAGGGGTTATAACCAAAACCGGTATTCTATACAGAGCTAAAAAAGTCATTGTTACTACGGGTACCTTTTTAAAGGGAAAAATCATCATCGGGGAGGCTACTTTTAATGCCGGGCCCAATCAGCAGTATCCGGCCAATAAGCTATCAGAATCCTTAAAGAAGGCTGGCTTTAAACTTCGACGGTTTAAAACTGGAACCCCGCCCCGGGTTAATAAGAATTCCCTTGATTTTTCTAAAATGAAAGAGCAGACCGGGGATAAGGGGTTGACCTTCTCTTTTGTCTCCCCACCCTTTACCAGGGAACAGGTTTCCTGCTGGTTGACATATACAACAGATGAGACCCATCGTATTATCCAGGAAAACAAGCACCGTACTCCACTTTTCAGTGGTGATATTGAAGGAGTAGGGCCCAGGTACTGCCCCTCTATTGAGGATAAAGTAGTTCGCTTCCCACATAAAGACAGGCATCAAATCTTTCTAGAACCTGAAGGGGAGTTTACCGATGAATATTATGTAGCTGGACTTTCAAGCAGCTTACCTGAAGATGTTCAGATTGATCTGGTCAGGTCGATACCGGGTATGGAAAAGGCTGAGATTATGCGTCCCGCCTATGCCATTGAATATGACTGTATTGATCCCACTCAGTTAAAGCTAACCCTGGAGGCCAAACACATTAAAGGCCTTTATATGGCCGGTCAGATTAATGGGACTTCCGGTTATGAGGAGGCTGCCGGGCAGGGTCTGATTGCCGGTATTAATGCATCCTTAAGTTTACAGGGTAAAGATCCTTTAATACTGAAGCGTTCTGAAGCCTATATCGGGGTTTTGATTGATGAACTGGTTACTAAAGGGACCAATGAACCATACCGGATTATGACCTCAAGGGCAGAGTACCGTCTTATTTTACGACAGGATAATGCTGACCAGCGATTGACTCCAAAAGGTTATGAAATTGGTTTGATTTCTGAAGAGAGGTATAAAAAATTCAGGAAAAAGGTAGATAAGATTGAAGAGGCCCTTGAATTTTTGAGGTCAAATCAGATCAGTCCTACTCCGGAGGTCAGAGAACGACTAAAGGAATTAAATAGTGGGGATTTGAGTAAACCGGTCACCCTGGAACAGCTGTTAAGGAGACCTCAACTTGAATACAGAGACCTGAAATATTTTGTTGATGATTTACCTGAGTATCCTGATGATATTATAGAACAGGTCTCAATTCAGGTTAAATATAAAGGGTATATTGACAGACAGATGTCCCAGATAGAACAGTTTAAAAAAATGGAGGATAAATTAATACCTGATGATATTGATTATCAGGAACTGGAGAACCTCCGTTTGGAGGCCAGGGAAAAACTTGATAAAATAAAACCCCGTTCCCTTGGGCAGGCTTCCAGAATTTCAGGTGTATCCCCGGCTGATATTTCAGTATTAATGGTTTATTTAGAACAGCGGCAGAGGAGGAAACAGGGTGAAAAGTAATAAGTTTTATTCCCGGATAGCTGCAGGCCTTGAGGCCATGAATATTGAGTATCAGGAATATATGATTGACCAACTCCAGGATTATCTAAAATTTTTAAAGGAAGAAAACAAGAAATATAACCTGACTGCCCTTGATGAACCTGATGAAATTATAACCAAACATTTTTTCGATTCACTTTCATTTTTAAGCAAATTTAATCTCAAACAGGAAAAATTTATTGATATAGGAACAGGGGCTGGTTTCCCGGGGATGGTCATAAAAATATTTAAACCAGGACTGGACATGATTTTACTGGATTCCCTGGCTAAACGGGTCAATTTTTTAAAAAAATTGTCCACCAGGCTTGGGTTAAAAAAACTGGAAGTTGTTCATGCCAGAGCTGAAGACCTGGCCCGGGATAAAATATATCGGGAAGGCTTTGACTGGGTAGTAGCCCGGGCAGTGGCCCCGGTAAATACTTTATCTGAATACACCCTGCCTCTGGTCCGGCTCAATGGTAAGGCAGTTTTTTTTAAAGGACCGGGCTACAAAGAAGAGTTGCAGGAAGCCCAAAATGCCCTGGCTATATTGGGAGGCAGGCTTAAAGATACCATTAAAGTTAAAGTTCCTGACTTGAAGGGAGAACGGTACCTGGTCTTAATTGAAAAGGATAGTTCTACCCCAGAAAAATACCCACGTCGGGCGGGTATTCCAAAAAAACGACCACTATAAGAAGGAAATTTAATTTTTACGAAGAATTTTATACATGAAACAAATGGAGGTTTTACCATGAAATTACCATTTATACAGGTCGATAAGCTAAAGGATAAAGATGGAGTAATAATGATTCCGGTAGATAAGATTGAACCCAATCCATATCAGCCACGGAAAGATTTTAAAGAAGAGGATTTAAATGAACTGGCTGATTCTATTAAGAGTTATGGGGTTATTCAACCAATTACAGTGAGGGTTAAAGATGATGGCTATGAATTAATTGCAGGTGAAAGGAGGCTAAGGGCTTCTAGATATCTGGGATTAAATGAAATACCGGCTGTAATTAAAGAACTCACCGATCGGGAAATGGCTGAAATTGCCCTGGTAGAGAATTTACAGAGAAAAGACCTTAATTTTATGGAAGAGGCCAGGGCATACCAGAAGTTACTGGAACAGTTTAAATTAACTCAGAAAGAGCTGGCCCAAAGACTCGGTAAAAGCCAGTCCACTATAGCCAATAAACTTCGCTTACTATCACTCTCAAATGATGTCCAGGAACAAATTAATTCACCTTTAATTACAGAAAGACATGCCCGGGCCTTATTGAAACTTGATAATAAAGAACAGCAGATAAAGGTTATTGAAGAAATTAAAGACAAGAAGTTAACCGTGAAACAGACAGAGCAAATGGTTAATAAACTCCTTGACAATAAAAACAGGAAGGCAAAGGTAGTAACTGTATATAAAGATTTAAGGATCTTTACAAACTCTTTGAAGAAGACCATAAATGAGATGAAATCAGCTGGTCTGGAGGTAAAGGTGGACAAAGAAGAAAGTGATGACTTTATAGAATTTAAAATAAGGCTCCCTAAGAAGGAGTAAAGTTTCAATAAATAACAGTCTTAATTAAGTCAGTAACTTTCATAATTGATTTTTCTAAACATCAATTATGTTAATTTTTTATTATGAATTTTGCTTAAGTAATTTTAGAAATATGAGGTGATTAAACTTGGGAAAAGTAATGGCTATAGTTAACCAAAAGGGTGGTGTCGGCAAGAGTACTACTGCAGTTAATCTGGGGGCCAGTATTTCAGAGCTTGGTAAAAAAGTTCTCCTGGTTGATATTGACCCCCAGGGGAATGCCACCAGCGGCGTTAGCCTGGACAAAAGCAATCTGGAAAAAAGCATTTATGATGTCTTAATTGAAGAGGTTGACATTGAAGAATCCATTATCCCTACTGACATTACTAATTTTCACATATTACCGGCAAATATTGATCTGGCCGGTGCTGAAATTGAACTTGTTTCTATGATGTCACGTGAAAGCAAACTGAAGAGGGTGCTGGATCCAGTTAAAGAAAAATATGATTATATCTTGATTGATTGTCCCCCTTCGCTCGGCCTTTTAACCCTGAATGCCTTAACAGCTGCAGATGGGGTTCTGGTTCCCATCCAGTGTGAATATTATGCCCTTGAAGGTCTGGGACAGTTAATTCAGACGGTAAATCTTGTTCAAAAGAATCTCAATTCTGACCTGGAGATTGAAGGTGTTTTATTGACAATGTATGATGCCCGGACTAATTTATCCCAGCAAGTTATAGATGAAGTTAAAAATTACTTTAAAAACAAGGTATATGAAACAATTATTCCCCGCAATGTACGATTAAGTGAAGCTCCCAGTTTTGGAAAACCCATTACTTCATATGATTCTGCCTCAACAGGGGCAAAAGCCTATCGTAACCTGGCAAAGGAAGTGACCGGACATGAGTAAAAACAGATTGGGTAAAGGTTTAGGTGCTTTAATTGCTGATAACGGGACAGGAAATGATAAAAACCGGATAAAAGAAATTTTTATAAACCATATTGAACCGAATCCCTTTCAGCCGAGAAAGGAATTTGATGAAGAGGCTTTAACTGAACTGGCTCAGTCAATTAAAGAAAACGGCTTAATTCAGCCAGTAACTGTTAGACAGGTTAAACCAGATAGATATCAATTGGTAGCCGGTGAGCGGCGATGGAGGGCCTCCCAGTTAATAGGCCTAAAAAAGATCCCTGCTATAATCAGGGATTACACAGATATGCAGATGATGGAGATGGCCCTCATTGAGAATTTACAGAGGGAAGATTTAAATGCCATTGAAGAAGCCCAGGCCTATCAAAAAATGATGGAAGAATTTGATATGACCCAGGAGGATGTGGCAAGAAAAGTTGGCAAAAGCCGTTCCAGTATTGCCAATACGGTCAGGTTATTAAATCTGGCTCCGAAAGTACAGATTTACGTTTCACGTGAAACACTTTCCATGGGACATGCCCGGGCTCTGTTATCTTTAAAGGATCATAAATTACAGATAGAAGCTGCTGACTATGTAATCAAAAATAAATTATCGGTTCGGGAAACAGAAAGATATATCCATCAACTAAAAAATAATCTAGAGGAAAAGAAAAAGAAAAAATTTGAAGATAAAAAGACCCTGGAACCTGAATGGGTTAGAGCCCAGAAGTTGTTAGCTAACTATCTAGGGGCTAAAGTTAAGATAAAAAAGAAAAAGGAAAAACGGGTAGTCACCATAGAATGCAGAAATTATAAAGATATAGAGAAGCTGATAATGAAAGTGAACAGTGGGTAACAAACAAAATAATAGTTTATAATATTTGTGTTTCATGTGAAACACAAAATTTTTTTATCAAAATACTTTACCAGGAGAATATGCTTCTTTATATCAGGTTTTCATAATTGTTTTATGTAATTACTTTTTATGGTCGCAAAACTTTGTGTGTTTGCCTCTTTTTTACTGGTCCTTAAATTTTTATTGAAAGTATGGGCCAGCAATAATTATCAGGATTGTTATTCCAGATTATGTTTTGTTTTTTACCGGAGTCTTTAATTATAAATACAATACGTATTCTGGAATCATGATGTTGTGACCCGTTTAAGCTATCTTTGGTCAGACACGTAATTAACTAAAATAAATTATATATTCCTGTGGTACCACCTTAATTTTCTTGTATGTTTTATTAAAATACGGGGTGCCTGTGGTACCACTTTAATTTTCTTGTATGTTTTATTAAAATACGGAGTGCCTGTGGCACAACCTTAATGTTCCTGTACGGTTTTGTTAGATACGTCTTTATTTTTGCCTAATTCATCTTATTTTTTGTATATAGGATAGAAGGATAACAGATGAATTAATAACTATATTAATTAAAACTGAAGGTTAGATATATAACTTAAAAAAATATAACCCGTATAACAGGGGTTAAAAAATTAAAAAACTTTCATGTGAGGTATGTTTCACGTGGAACAAATTTTTAAAACTGTGTAGAACATTAAAACTATGTATCCTGTATATTTAAGAATATAAGCAATAATAATTACAAATAAATGTGTTTAAATTATTTAGAAAGGTATTATAAAAATTAGAAGAGTTAATAAAAATAAGAGATAAAAAAATTAAAAACAGGTGAGGTAAAAATGATGGGAACAGTAATAAATGTTGTTGCTATTATAACTGGCAGTGTAATTGGATTATTGATAAAGGGAAAATTACCCGACAAAATACAAAAAACAGTTATGGATGGGCTGGGGTTAGCCGTTATCTTAATTGGATTACAGATGGCCCTGGAAACAAAAAATATTTTAATAGTAATATTTAGTCTGGTGATCGGTGGTGTAACTGGGGGGGTTATTAATCTTGAAGAAGGGCTCAACAAATTAGCTGTTAGCCTTGAGAAAAAGTATGCAAAATCAGGTGATGGTTTATTTGTTCAGGGATTTATTCAGGCCAGCCTTGTTTTTTGTGTGGGACCAATTGCAATTATGGGAGCCATTCAGGATGGTATAAATGGTGATCCAACTATATTAATTAATAAAGCTATTCTTGATGGTATTTCCTCTATAGCTTTTTCAGCAACCTTTGGATTAGGGGTTATTTTTTCAGCTGTTGCTGTTTTAATTTATCAGGGAGGAATAACTTTACTGGCTACCTGGGCTCAGGGTTTTCTCGTCAGTACAATTATAACAGAGATGACCGCAACCGGGGGACTGATTATTTTAGCTATTGGTTTAAATATACTAAAAATTACCGATATTAAAGTAGGAAATTTATTACCTTCCATTCTGGTAGCGATTTTGTTGGCCCGGATATTTTTAGTTTAATTGGAATACTAAAGGTCTGATGGGTCGATTTATTATTTATTTCCCCGGGGTGAATATTATTTTTATATAAAATATTATGTTTATATAATTAAATAAATTGAATATAATAAAACAACAGGTAAATAAAGTAAATAAAGCCTTTTCAATTAAACAGGGGAAGAAAGGGAGTTTAAATGAAAGATATTAAAAATATGTATATTATTTTTTGGGTATTAATAATAACCATATTTATTCTGGGTTTATTTGCCTTTTTCCAGCCGGGAAGTGAGGAAGGGGTTGACAAAAGGGTGGTTGAATTTACAGTAATTGAAAAAGAAGTTCATGGGGAATATAAAGAACCGTCCTATATAGTGAAAGAGGGAGAGGACTTCTTTGACATTACTATTAGTCGGGGCGAAAAACCGACCAGTGGATATGGAGTTGAAGTTACGCGGGTTACCCGGGAAGGAAAGAACATAACGATCTGGCTCAGATTTAGTGATCCCGCCCCTGAAGAATTTGTCACACAGGTAATTACCCATCCCCAGATAACTATTAGAATAAAAAGGGATGCTTTAAAAGAAGTAACCAATCCTGTATTTATATTTAAAAATAGTGAGGGGAAGTTACTGGAAAAAAGTGGTTCATAATTATGTAGTTTTAAGATATACAAAAAATATTTAAAAAAGCTACCATAAACAAACATTTATTATTAAAATAATGTTGATTAAATATTAGAAAATTTGTTATAATTAAAATATAATGCAATAATATTTCCTGTATTTTTATGGTTTTTCTATTAAACTTTAGATGAATTAAAAAAGGCAATAAAAATATAAAAATTTATTACATTAATTCAATATTACTAAAGGAGTTTTGTTTTTTTTGGCGAATTAAAGTATATGAAAGTTAATTTTTATTATTTTTTCCTTTACTCAGTTACGATTGGGGGTGATAGGGTGTGGAGAAATGGAGGAAAAAAATTAAAGAATATTTGATGGAAAAAGTGAGCATAACAATAACTCCATCCCCACGGTATAAAATTAAGACCTTCTCAATGAGAAGAATTACTCCTGTAATCATACTATTAATAATCTGTACCACCATCGGGGTTCTGGGTTACCTTTATAAACATTATCAATATAGTTATATAGAGGTAAGCCAGACATTAACTACCCTTCGAGGAGTTAAAGAAGAGAACAAAGAACTCAAAGAAGAATTAATGGCCTTAAGCAATGTTACAGAAGAGTTAAAAGAGGATGTCAACAAACTTAAAGAACACAAACAGGAAATAAGAAGCATGATTCAACATGATAAAAAAGAAGATGATGAGAATAACGTAAATTTAACTTTACAGACGTTTTTCTCCTATAATAATGGAATTATCCAGAGTGGTCTGCCGATGGGTGGTAGTGAGTATCATATATACTACCAGGAACCAGCCAGGTTAATAAAAAGAATGAAACAGACTATTGACCATCTTAAAAAGGAATTACCTGAAGAAAAAAAGGATTACAATAAGCTGGAGAAATCGGTAAAACACTATAATGCCCTGATGGCAGCTACACCCAGTATCTGGCCTCTAGCCGACAGGGGGCGGGGCTTTATTACATCTGAATTTGGTTGGAGAAAAGACCCGGCCGATAATAATAGACGTGAATTTCATGATGGACTGGATATTGGTGTTATGTATAATACACCCGTGCTGGCCACCGCTGATGGCAAAGTTACATTCGCTGGCTGGATGAATGGCTATGGATGGGTTGTTAAAATATATCATGGATTTGGTTTTGAAACCCGGTATGCCCATTTGAACAGAATTAAGGTTAAAAAGGGCCAATGGGTTAAGCGAGGACAGGTAATTGCTTTAAGTGGTAATTCAGGTAAGAGTACAGGTCCTCACCTTCATTATGAAGTCAGAAAAAACAATATTCCTCAAAATCCTAGAAATTACATAGGGAGGTAAGAAAGATGCTTGGCAACAAAAATGATGGTAAGGTAACAGAAGAGATGAAAAGCAAAGTAGAAACTATTCTAGGAAATGGTACAAAAATAGAGGGGGACCTATTTACAAAAGGTTCTTTAAGGGTTGAAGGAGAAGTTATCGGCAATATTAAAGCCGAGGGCGATCTTTTCGTAGGGGAAAAAGGCAAACTAAAAACTGAAATAGATGCCAGAAATGTTATTATTGCCGGAACCGTTAATGGTAATATAGTAGCCAGGGAGAAACTGGAGATTCTCCCCAGCGGACAATTAAATGGTGATATTAAAACCAAAAAGCTAAAAATTGAAGAAGGAGCAGTCTTTATTGGATCCAGCAGTCCCTTAAATGGAAAATCAGATAATGATAAGTACAAAAAAGAAGCTGCTTCTACCAGGAAAAAGTAAAGAAGCAGTAATACCTTTTCAAATCAACATAGAAAACAAAAATAAAAAGATAAAAATAAACAGATAAAAATAAATACTTATGTTTTAATTGATTTACGTATTAATCGATAACACTTTCTTCTTTCTGGAAGGTTTCAATTGATAATTTGAGACCTTCGGCAATAATTTTTGCCATTTTCATGACCAGACTTAAACGGGTACTCTGGAGGACGAGATACTCCATGTATCCTCCTACATTTACAAGTCCGGTAATATGCATATCGCCGATTTCAGGAAGTTTTTTGTTAACACCGGTCCCCGGTTGCAGGGGGCCTTTTTTTACGTCTATATAACCGACACTGCTCTGTTTTCCCAATCCGGCATCAACAGCAATGATAAAAGGTTTGGTATAATTACTATTAATTTTATCAATAACTGACTCAAGGTTGCTGGCATGAACCGGATTATTAATATTTCCCAGGATGGTGGTTCGCTCGGGCCGGTATTTTTTCAAAAAAGTACCTGTCAGTGGTCCTAAAGAATCACCGGTAGAGCGGTCGGTACCGACACAGACAACAATAAGCTTTCTGTCAGGGCGGTATTTAAGTTTAACCATATGTTTATGAATTATGGAGTGTAATATTAAAGCTGCTTGTTTGTTATCTATATGAACTCTATTATTATTTATAAATATTTTTACCATCCCCTTCCAGTATGGCAATATTTATTTTTAATATATGCTGTTTATAAAGGTTTAATTCATTAATTAATACCGTTTTTATGAATAAACTTTATAGAGGTGTTATTTTAAAAGAGCTGTTTTGAAGATTATAGGGTTATATTTTCTTGAGAAGGGGGAAGGGGATGAAGGTTGGAAGGACATGGCGTATTGCTTTGACATATATCGGGGCTGTAGTTGGAGCCGGTTTTTCTTCAGGTCAGGAAATCTGGCATTTTTTTGGTAGACATGGTTTAAATGGTTTACAGGGGATATTTATATCAGCCCTGTTTTTTTGTATCCTGGGTCCTGTTTATTTTAGATTCAATAGCGAACTTGGGGTCAAAAGCTACCACGACTTTTTATACAGGTATTTTCCTTATCCTGTGGCGGTCCTGATAGATTTCATATATATTTTCTTTCTAATAGGGAGCATATCTGTTATGCTGGCCGGTAGTGGAACTCTTTTTAATGAAGTGGTCGGATTATCATACAGAACAGGGATTATGACAACACTGGTCTTTATACTGGCAACCCTGTATCTTAAAGTTGAAGGTGTTTTAACGGTAAACAGTTATCTAATTCCAGTACTAATAGTTATAACTGTATTAACAGTGGTACTGTTTTTACCTGAGTTTAGTATAAATTTTTATTTTCAAGAACTAAAAGGGAGTCTGGAGGGGAACAACTGGTTTACTGATTCTGTACTATATGGCTCTTATAATTTATCGATTGCCATGGCTGTTATTACCGGAATCGGACGTAAAGAAGATAAAAAAACCCTGATGTCAGGTGGTATTATCGGTGGAATTATCCTGCTGATATTAAATTTATTAATATTTCTGGGAGTAGCTGCTGCTTTTCATAGCCCTCCATCGGGTGAAATCCCTATGTTATTTCTGGCAGCACAGAGGGGAAAAGTTTTATATATAGGGTATATTGTCGGTCTTTATTTTGCCATGGTTTCAACTGCCATCGGAAACTACTATGCCTTAAACCACCGCCTTATTAGTTTATTTAATCTTAAATATGCTATCGGGCTTCTAATAATTTCTATTATGATCTTACCCCTGACCCGGTCCGGTTTTGCTGGACTTGTTGAAAAACTTTACCCTGCCTTTGGTTATCTGGGGTTTATAATCTTAACAGGCTATCTATTTACCCTGATAAGATATAAAATAAGGGGAAAAGATGATAAATAGCTGTATTTACACCGGTAAAGACGGTTAATATTTGAAAATTAAAAAAATAATTAATATATAGGAGGATATTTGCTACTCGGGGGAGTAAATATATAATAGAGACTATTTTAATATAATGGTTATTTATTTTAAATTCTGGGTTCGGGTTCAGGGTTATTATATATTCATCAATGTAAAATTACACAATGTCCTGAAATTAAAATTACACAATGACCTTAGAAGTATTATAAATTTTTCACTATTACAAAATTGTTTGACATGGGGGGTTAATTAAAATAAAATAAGAGTAACATAGCTAAATAACAGGCTTTTCGAATGAACTCCGGGAGAGAGACCTGCTACGGGCGCCGAAGGGGACAAGGTGGAAATTCCACCGAAACTCTCAGGCAAAAGTATCCCGGGGGGACGAAACTCTGAACATAAGGACAGAGGGGGTCAGGGAAATCCTGGCCCCCTATTATTCTGTCCATAAATTCACAAATTATAGGGGGTGGGCTTAATGAAAAAAACACCTTTGTTTGAGATCCATAAAGAGCTTGGAGCCCGGTTGATTGAGTTTCACGGGTGGAGTATGCCTGTCCAGTATACCAGTATTATTGAAGAGCACAAAGCTGTCAGGAACCAGTGTGGCTTATTTGATGTGTCCCATATGGGTGAAATTTTGGTAGAAGGGCCCGGGGCATTAGAAAGCCTTCAGAAAATTGTTACCAACAATGTGGCCCGGTTAAAAAAAGGCCAGGTTCTCTATACTCCCATGTGTAAAGATGATGGTGGTATTATTGATGACCTTTTAGTTTACTGTCTGGGTCAAGATAAGTATTTAATGGTTGTTAATGCCAGTAATATCGAAAAAGATTTTAACTGGGTCAGGGATAACAGCAATCAGAGAACAGAGGTTGTTAATGAATCTGACAATTATGCTCTTTTAGCATTGCAGGGCCCGAATTCAAAGAAAATCCTGGAAAAAGTTTCTTCAGTAAACCTTGATAGCTTGAAATTTTATAATTTTACAACAGGAACCCTGAAAGGAGCAGAAGTCCTGATTTCACGAACCGGATATACCGGGGAGCTGGGCTATGAGCTTTACCTGTCTCCAGATAAAGCGGTAGAGGTGTGGCAAGCCCTGATGGAAGCTGGAAGTGATCTCGGACTTATACCGGCTGGATTAGGAGCCAGGGATACCCTCAGGCTGGAGAAGGGATACTGTCTTTACGGTAATGATATAGATGAAAATACCCACCCCCTTGAGGCAGGACTGGGATGGACTGTTAAGTTTGATAAGGCTAGCTTTATTGGGAAAAGGGCCCTGTTAAAGTATAAGGAAGAGGGTTTAAGTAGAAAACTGGTTGGTTTTAAACTTAAAGGAAGGGGAATTCCCCGCCATGGTTATCCTATAAAAGATAATGGTGACCAAATTGGGGTAGTTACCAGTGGTAGTATGTCGCCTACTCTCAGTGAAGGTATCGGTATGGGCTATGTGAGATATGATAAAGCTACTCCGGGAGAATCTATAACTATTGTTGTAAGAAACAGGGCAATAACAGGGGAAGTTGTTAAATTACCTTTTATATAAATTGATACCGGTGTTTTACCAGGTTTTGTGTTCAAGTTATTTAATTATAAATTATTCCCGGTTTATTTTTAGTCTATTATTACAGCAGTTATTTTTAAAAATCTTGACTGACCCTGATTTTACTGGTAAAGGTTTTAAGTTGTAAGGATTTTAAGTTGTAAAATGGATAATATGAAAATAAAAAATCTATAAAGGGGGACTTAAAATGAATGTACCGGAAAATTTAATGTATACCAAAAACCATGAATGGATCAAGGTCGATGGGGATACGGCCCTGGTAGGGGTGACAGATTACGCCCAGAAGGAGCTCGGTGATATAGTATTTGTTGAACTACCGGAAGTCAGTGATGAATTTGCTCAATCTGAAGGTTTTGCAGTTCTGGAATCGGTTAAAGCTGTGTCAGATGTTTACCTGCCTGTCGGGGGAGAGGTGCTTGAAGCCAATGAAGAATTACTGGAAAACCCCGAGCTGGTAAACCAGGAACCTTATGCTTCAGGATGGCTTGTTAAGATAAAGCTGGCCGACAAAAAGGAGCTTGAAGACCTTATGAGTAGTGAAGAATATGCCAGATACCTGGAGGAGGTAGAATAAGTTGGATTATATCTCCAATACCCCTTCTGAGAAAGAGGCTATGCTAAAAAAAATAGGTGTAGAAAATGTTGAGGACCTCTTTAAACCCATTCCTGATGATGTTACCTTTAAACGGCCCTTTAATATTCCCCCGGGCCTGTCTGAACTTGAGCTGAAACGGATGATAAAGAGTAAAGCTGCCCGGAATATAAGTATGGAAGAACAGATCTGCTTTGCCGGGGGAGGGGCTTATGACCATTATATTCCGGCTCATATCGACCACCTAATATCCAGGTCTGAGTTTTATACTGCCTATACTCCCTATCAGGCAGAATTGAGTCAGGGGGTCCTCCAGGCCATGTATGAATACCAGAGTATGATCTGTGAGCTTACCGGAATGGAGGTAGCCAACTCTTCTTTGCTCGATGGCGGGTCTGCGACTGGAGAGGCTGTTCTGATGGCTTCAAGAATTAGCCGGAAGAAGAAAATCCTGATGTCAAGGGGTATAAACCCGGTTTACCGTGAAGTTGCCAGGACATATGGCAGACCCCGGGGGCTGGAGTTTATTGATCTGGGCCTGAATGAAACGGTGACTGACATGGAAGAGCTGGAACAAAAGCTTGATGAAGATACCGGGGCTGTTGTTCTTCAGTACCCCAACTTTTTCGGGTCAATTGAAGACCTCAATGTTGTTAAAAACCTGATTTCAGCACGGAAACGAACCCTGTTAATTATAGTAGTTAACCCCTTAACCCTGGGGGTTTTAAAACCACCAGCTGAGTTTGGAGCCGATATTGTTGTCGGTGAGGGCCAGGTTCTGGGTAATCCCATTAATTACGGGGGACCATATCTGGGGATTATGGCTACCAGGAAAAGATATGTAAGACAGATGCCGGGGCGGATTGTAGGGGCAACAACAGATTCTGATGGTAAGAGGGGTTATGTTTTGACTCTCCAGACCAGAGAGCAGCATATCCGCCGGGCCAGGGCTACCTCCAATATCTGTACCAATGAAGCCCTCAATGCCCTGACAGCTGCTATTTACATGGCAACAATGGGTAAAAAAGGTATTAAAGAGGTAGGCGAACAATCCTTTAAAAAAGCCCACTATATGGCTGATAGGATAGATGATATGGAGGGTTTTGAAGTGGTTAATAAAGATAACTTTTTCCATGAGTTTGTAATTAAAACCCCCCTGCCATCTGCTGAAATTGGTGAAAGACTTAAAAGAAAAGGAATACTGGGTGGCCTAGATGTCTCCCGCTGGTATTCTTTTGATGGTTTTCTGGTATGTACGACTGAAAAAAGGACCAGGGAAGAAATAGATGGGTATCTGGAGGCCCTGGAGGTGATATCCAGTGATTGAACCACTTATTAAAGATTACAGCAGTCAGGGCCGGAAGGGTTATTCCCTGCCCGAACTTGATGTACCCGATATAGATGTTAAAGAGTATTTAAAAGAGGGTTATTATCGGGAAGAGGCTCCGGACCTTCCTGAAGTCAGTGAAGTAGATGTGGTCAGACATTATACGGCCCTGTCGGAAGAGAATTATGGGGTTGATTCCGGTATATATCCCTTAGGGTCCTGTACTATGAAGTATAACCCCAAAATTAATGAAGAGATTGCCCGTCTTGATAAACTGGTGAAACTTCATCCCTACCAGGATGAAGATCAGATTCAGGGGACCCTGGAAATCATGTATGAATTAAAAGAGTATCTGGCAGAAATCAGTGGAATGGATGAGGTAACCCTGCAACCGGCTTCTGGAGCCCAGGGTGAATTGACCGGGTTATTGATTATTAAGAAGTATTTTGAGGAAAAAGGAGAAGAACGAACAAAGGTAATTGTACCCGATTCTGCCCACGGTACCAACCCCGCCAGTGCTGCGATGGCCGGTTTTAAGGTTGTTGAAATTAAATCAAACGAACGGGGTATGGTTGACCTTGAAGCCCTTAAAGAAGCAGTTGATGAAAAAGTGGCAGCCCTGATGCTTACCAACCCCAATACCCTGGGTATATTTGAAGAAGAAATCCTTGATATTGCCAAAGTAGTCCATGATGCCGGTGGCCTGCTTTATTACGATGGAGCCAATATGAATGCTATTATGGGGTATGTCAGACCGGGTGATATGAATTTCGATGTTTTACACTTTAACCTTCATAAGACTTTTTCTACGCCCCATGGGGGTGGGGGTCCCGGCTCCGGACCGGTCGGTGTTAAAGAATTTTTAAAACCATATCTGCCCCGCCCTCTATTGAAAAAAGATAATGACCGGTATTACTGGGATTATGACCGTCCCTATTCTATTGGTAAGGTTCATAGTTTTTATGGCAATTATGCCGTGATGTTGCGAGCATATACCTATATCAGGGCTCTGGGAGGGAAAGGCCTGAAAGAGGTTACTGAAAATGCGGTGTTAAATGCCAATTACCTCAAGGTCAGATTAAAAGATATATATGAACTTCCCTATGAAGAAAATAGCCTTCATGAATTTGTTCTGTCGGGTAGCCGGCAGAAAAAGAAGGGGGTCAGTACCCTTAATATAGCCAAAAGGCTTTTAGATTACGGACTGTATGCACCAACCATATATTTCCCGCTGATAGTTAAAGAAGCCTTAATGATTGAACCTACTGAAACCGAGAACCTGAAAACCCTGAATCAATTTGTCGAAACTATGAAGATTATTTCCCGGGAAATAGAAGAAAGTCCTGAATTGGTGAAAGAGGCGCCCCGGAATACCCCGGTCAGGAAACTGGATGAGGCTCAGGCTGCCCGGAACCCGGACCTGAGATGGTAGGAATACAGTATAATTAAAAAAATAGTAGTAAATAAAATATTAGTAAATAAGGGTATAGATAAATAAACCCGCCGGCTTTAAAAGTTGGCGGGTTTTTTAATCTCCTTTAAATATACATGAGTGTTTTTGAGAATAATTTTTAGCATCAATAAATTTTACCCATTAAATTATTATGGCCTAAGCCATTTGTTCCATGGTTTAGACCGGGTAAAACCTATTTTATATAGTTAGACTTATATGGTATAATAATTGAGTAATAAATGGAATTTGATTTTGCCTCATTTATAATGGTTGTTTTAAAGGTATATTATAATTATTATACTAAATGCTCCGGGGGTTAAGGGCCATAATATTACTTAAAAAACTAAACAAAACCAGGTGATTAAATCATGAAAGAAAAAGATTATCTTGAGGATATTTCTGGAGAGATAAAAGAACAATATAAAACAGGTGTACATAAGCTGGAAAGAGGGGAGTATCAGGATGCTGAAAAGGTGTTTAAAGATATCATCGAAAGGCAGTCAGATTTTGTTCCTGCCTATAATAAACTGGCTATTATAAAAATCTACCAGGGTAGTCTGGAAGAGGGGGGAGACTGGCTCAAAAAAGCCCTCGAACTGGACCATGAATATGCCCCGGCTATAACCAACCTGGGGAGTATTGAGAAAAAAAGAGGGGATCTGGAAAAGGCGAAGCAATTATATGAAAAAGCCCTCAATGCAGACCCCAAATACGGGCCTGCCTATAACAACCTTGGTGTTATTTACCGGGAACAGGGTGATTATGCCAGGTCTGTTAAATTTTTAAAAAAGGCCAGCAAGCTAAACAGTTATACTGTTGATATCAATCAGAAGTCAATGTCACTAAAAAATCCCGGTTGTCTAATGCTTATTGCGATTATAATTGGGGCATTTATTTTAATCTACTTATGGTTACAATAGTGATGGGAGGTAGGAAATTATGCCCCTGAACTGGGAAGAGGTAATAGAAATAATTTCCGGATTTTTTACCTTTGAGTTTTTAAGCAAATATATTATAAAAATCATCAGTATTGTTATTACAGTAGCTATAGCTAAAATTACTATAAAGATAGGAAATAAATTTATCGATAATATGCTTAAAAAGAAAAAGGATGACCATGTCAGTGAGAGGCGGAGACAGACCTTAAATACCCTTTTGAAAAGTATTTTAAGATATGGGGTCTATTTTTTTATGGCCCTTATTATACTTTCTATCTTTAATGTCCCGATCGCATCATTACTGGCCGGAGCCGGTATTGTGAGTGTGGCAATTGGTTTCGGAGCTCAGGACCTTGTTAAAGATATAATTAACGGTTTTTTTATTCTGTTTGAAGATCAGTACGGGGTTGGAGATTATATTGAGGCCGCCGGTGTTACCGGAGTAGTTGAAGAGATCGGATTAAGGAGTACTTTTATAAGAAGTTTTGGGGGGGAACTCCACATTATTCCCAACAGTGAAATAAAAAAAGTAACCAATTATTCTTATGGAGATATGCGCGTTCTGGTTGATGTCAGTGTCAGTTATGATGAATCCCCCTCCCGGGTAATTGAAGTTCTGGAGAATCTCTGTTACAGGATAGCCGAGGAAAAGAAGGATGTTATAACCGAAGGTCCTACTGTTCTGGGGGTTCAGGAACTGGCTGATTCCGGTATGGTAATTCGTATCTGGGCCAGAACTATCCCCATGGAACAATGGTATATCGGGCGTTATATTAAAAAACGTGTCAAAGAAACCCTTGATGAAGCAGGGATTGAAATACCTTATCCCCATATGGTATTATTAACAAAGGATCAGAAGACTGGTGACTTAAATACAGGTAACGAAGGGGTGGGAAAATGAAAGATTACCACTTAGGTGATATAGTCCGTTTTAAAAAACAGCACCCCTGTGGTGGGGATACCTGGGAAGTAATCAGAATAGGAATGGATTTTAAAGCCAGATGTACGACCTGTGGTCGAATAGTTATGATGCCCAGGCGTAAATTTGAAAAGAATGTTAAAGAAATTGTAGAAAGAGCAGGAGAATAAAAAGAGAAAATTAGTGATTGAGGAGGAAGGTCATGAAAATAGGAATTGTTGGACTACCCAATGTTGGAAAATCAACTCTATTCAATGCCTTAACCCGGGCCCGGGCCGATGCTGCCAATTACCCTTTTTGTACTATTGACCCCAATGTCGGGGTTGTAAATGTCCCCGATCCCAGGCTGGAGGTTTTAAATGAAATGTATCAACCGGCCAAAAAAACCCCGACTACCATTGAATTTGTTGATATCGCCGGACTGGTCAGGGGAGCCAGTAAGGGAGAGGGTCTGGGCAACCAGTTTCTGGCCCATATCAGGGAGGTAGAGGCCATTGCCCAGGTGGTAAGGTGTTTTACTGATGAAAATGTAACCCATGTTGATGGTGAAATTGACCCGGTACGGGATATAGAAACCATCAATACTGAATTAATGCTTGCTGATCTGGCCACAGTGGAAAAAAGAATGGAAAAGACCTCCCGGATGGCTAAAAGTGGTGAAAAAAAATATAAAGAGGAATTAAAGGTACTGGAAGAATTGAAAACAGCCCTGGCCGAAGGGAAAAGCATCAGACAGCTTGACCCGGGGGAAACGGGTAAAAGGTTAATTAAGGAACTCAATCTCCTGACTGCCAAACCAACGATTTATATTGCCAATGTCAATGAAGAAGATATGATAGATCCCTCTGGTAATAGACTTGTCAATGAAGTTAAGGAATATGCGGCCGGTGAAGGAGCCAGGGTGGTAGCCATCAGTGCCAAAATAGAGGCCGATCTGGCCGAGCTAGAAGAAGAGGAGGCTCGCCTTTTCATGGAAGAGCTGGGTCTTGAGGAATCAGGCCTGGACAGGGTTATCAGGGCCGGTTATGCCCTGTTGGACCTTATTACCTTTTTTACCGCCGGGGAAAAGGAAGTCAGGGCCTGGACGGTTAAAAGAGGGGCTACGGCTCCGGAGGCAGCCGGGAAGATCCATACCGATATGCAGCGGGGTTTTATCAGGGCCGAGGTTATCAGTTATGAAGACCTGGTTAGAGCCGGGTCTGTAGCTAAAGTCAGGGAAGAAGGTCTCCTCCGCCTGGAAGGCAAAGATTATATTGTTAAAGATGGGGATATCTGTTATTTCAGGTTCAATGTTTAAGAACCGGGCAAAAAAATGTTGAAATCCCCGGGAGGCAATGCTATAATATAGAATGAATTGCATCCATGCTCTAATTTTAAATTGGGGCCGTCAGTCCACATGGAGGAGGTGAAAAAAGATGCGTGCCTATGAGACTACTTTTATCATTAAACCCGATCTGGAAGAAGAAGCTCGCAATAATATTCTGGACAGGGTTAAGGAGATTATTGATACTAACGGTGGCAAGGTAAACGAGGTTGATGAATGGGGAGATAGAAACCTTGCCTATGAAATTAAGAATTATAATACCGGCTATTACACCCTCATTAAATTTGAAGGTGAGGCCGAAACCATTGATGAAATGGAAAGATATTTTAATCTGACAGATAGTGTTTTACGGTATTTAGTTATCAGGGAGGACAAGTAAACCTACCGGGGTGGTGACTTTATTGCTTAACCGAGTAGTATTGATTGGTCGTTTGGTTAGAGATCCTGAACTCAGGTATACCAGTAATGGAACACCGGTAAGCAACTTTACACTGGCAGTTGAACGTAATTACACAAACCAGCAGGGAGAGCGAGATGTAGATTTTATCAAGATTGTTACCTGGAGGAAGCTTGCCGAGACATGTGCCCATCACCTGGGTAAAGGTAGATTAGTAGCAGTAGATGGTTCCCTGCAGATAAGAAAAAGCGAAAGAGATGGTAGGACCTATTATAATCCAGAAGTGGTTGCTGATAATGTCCGTTTCCTGGATTGGCCAAGTGATAACAACAGGAATAAATCCAGAGATGACATAAATGAAGAGGAAGTCTTTGATATAGATGATGAGTTCGATGTACCGTTTTAAAAAGGAGGGAAAAAGCATTGGCTAGAAGAAATAAGCCCTGTTATTTCTGTACCAATAAAAAGGCAAAGCTTGATTATAAAGAAGTTAAAACCCTGGAACGTTTCTTAACAAACAGGGGCAAAATAGTTCCACGTCGGATAACAGGTAACTGTGCAAAACACCAGAGACAGTTAACAAGGGCTATTAAGAGGGCTAGAAATATAGCCTTACTCCCTTATGTTAAAGAATAATAGTCAAAGTTAAGGAGGCTTTCTAGGGAGCCTCCTTTAATTATATATATGAAGATATGTGAGGTGGTCTGGTAAATGGCTAAATTTTTAACCAGGGGGATGTTAAAAGCCCTTTTTGTTATATTAATCCTGACCTTTATCAATGTCTACATACCACCATTAAGTATATTTACCGTTTTCCTGTGGCCGTTACCGGTTATCACGGTTACTGTCCGTAATGGAATGGACCGGGCCCTTAAATTGGTATTGGTGGCAGCGCTGGTTAATGGTCTTGTTTTTCAAAATGCCCTTGTGGCCCTTTATACCATAATCGGTTTTGGCCTGATTGGGTTTGCTATTGGGGGAGCGCTGGCAGAAGGTTTTACTCCCTTTAAAACCCTTATTATTTCCATAATGGCAGTCTTATTTTCTATTCTGACAAATTATTATGCCCTGCACTTCCTCATCGGGTTTGATTTTAATACCCTTTTACAGGAAATGGCCGCTAATTTTACGCAGATAGGTGGGATGCTGGGGTATGGTCTTGATGTGGAGGAATGGGTTGCCTTCGTAAGGAGTGTTATCCCGTCTGCTCTGGTAATCGGTTCTATTATCTTTGGGAGCATTGTTTATTATCTCTCTGTAAATTTTTTAAACATCAGAAGAGATGAAGATAACAGGTTTGAGGTCTATAAACCCTTTAGATACTGGAGGTTCCCGGCCTGGCTAATTACTTCAGGCCTGGTAATAAGTCTATTCTTCCTGGATAGTGTCTTCTTTTTAAATCTCCAGATTGTTTTTCTCTTTTTATCCTTCATTCAGGGTTTATCCCTGGCCATATATTATCTGGTGGAGAGTGGTAATAAGGCATTTCTATGGGCCCTTATTCTGTTTTTCGGCTTTTTAATACATATAATGGTGTTACCGGTCGCTATCCTGGGACTGGTGGACATGTGGTTTAATTTAAGGCGGTTTAAAAAATAAATTGTGTTATAAGCTTATATTAGAGATCAGTAATATAAAATTTAAAAAACAGTAATATAAAATTTCCTGAAGATAGTTAATATTTCTATTGTAAACAGAAATAAGATATTATAAAATTAATTATGGAGGGACCAGGAAAAATGAAGGTAATTTTAAAAAAAGATGTTAAAAAATTGGGTAAAAAAGGTGACGTGGTTAGTGTATCTGATGGTTATGCCCGCAATTATTTAATTCCCAGGGGACTTGCCGAGGAAGCAACCCGGGGAAATATTACGCAGTTAAAAGAAAAAGAAAAGATTAAAGAGAAAAAACACCAGCAAAAAATAGAAGAGGCCCGGGACATGGCCAGCAAACTTGAAAAGGAAAAATTTGTAATAAAGGTTAAATCAGGTGAAAATGGCCGTTTGTTCGGGTCAGTAACAACCAAGGATATAGCCGAGACAGTGAAAAAAGCCGGTTATAAAATAGACAAAAGAAAAATAGACTTAGATGATAATATTAAAGCCCTGGGAACATACCGGGTGCCTGTAAAAATCTTTGAGGATGTAGTAGCAACTTTAAAAATTCAGGTTGTTGAAGCCTAGTTAAACCCTGGGGAGTGAAAAAAATGTCCTTCTTGGATGGCCTTTTTAGTAAAGATGATAATAAAATAAAAAAGGCTGATAAAAAAGAAAAAGAACTTAAAGTATTGTACAAAAAAGCCAATGATTATTATGGTAAGGAACAGTTCATACTTAAAGCAGGGAAGGTTAATGCCCTGGATTTAATAAGTTCCAGTAAATTATTTGATAAACTGACAGCCCTGGAGAGAATAATTTATGAAGACCCTACCATCCAGGTGGGAAAGGGAAATTTTGAGGAACGAATTTTAAAATTAGAGGATAAGATTGCTGACATGCTGGCCGAGCGCTCCGTTGAAAAGGATATTGAAGAACAGATTGCCGAGAGGATGGAGAAGAGGCAGCGTGAATATATTAAGGAGATTAAAAAGGAAATAGTCAATGACGATCCTCCAGATAATCCGGAAACATTAAGAAGACTGGCCCGGCTTGAAAAGCTGGATGCCAGGAGTTTAAATAAATCTGTCATTGATCTGGTTAGGCCCAAATCACTTGATGAGATAGTGGGTCAGCAGCGGGCTTTAAAGGCCCTTGTTTCCAAAATTGCTTCTCCCTACCCCCAGCACGTAATCCTATATGGACCCCCGGGGGTGGGTAAAACTACGGCTGCCCGACTGGCCCTGGAAGAGGCCAAGAAGAGGCAAAATACCCCTTTTTACGGGGATTCAAAATTCGTTGAAGTTGATGGGGCGACCCTGAGGTGGGACCCGAGGGAAGTTACCAATCCCTTGCTGGGCTCAGTTCATGACCCCATATACCAGGGTGCCAAAAAAGTTCTGGCCGAGGGTGGAGTCCCGGAACCCAAGACAGGGCTGGTAACCGAAGCCCATGCTGGTATCCTCTTTATCGATGAAATAGGGGAACTGGATCCAATGCTTCAGAACAAACTGTTGAAAGTAATGGAGGATAAAAGGGTTAAGTTTGAATCTTCCTATTATGATAAAAATGATGAAAATATCCCCTTATATATTAAAAAGCTCTTTGAAGAAGGGGCTCCGGCTGATTTTATTTTAATCGGAGCTACCACCAGAAGTCCCAGTAAAATAAATCCTGCTTTCCGCTCCCGGTGTGCAGAGGTATTCTTTAATCCCCTGTCCCGGGAAGATATACAGCAAATTGTTATTAATGCTGTCAAAAAACTCACGGTAAAAATTGAGGATGAAATACCGGAGATAATAAGTGAATATACGACTGAGGGGAGAACAGCTATAAACCTACTGATAGATGCCTACAGCCTTGTCCTCTATGAAAATGAAGGAGCTGACGAGCAGGAGCTTATAATTACCAGGGATAAGCTCTTTGAAGCTATCCAGAACCGGCGAATGATTCCCCACAACAAGATTAAGTCCAGTGAAAAATCAGAAATTGGAAAGGTCTTTGGACTGGGGGTCAATGGTTACCTTGGTACAGTTATTGAAATTGAAGCCGTTGCCTTTACAGCCGAGGAAAAGGGTAATGGTAAGCTGAGATTTAATGAAACCGCCGGTAAAATGGCTAAAGATTCCCTTTTTAATGCTGCAGCTGTAATCAGAAAAATAACCGGGAAGAAAATGAAGGATTATGACCTCCATGTCAATATTGTCGGGGGAGGTAATGTAGATGGTCCTTCGGCCGGTATTGCGATGCTGCTGGCTTTAATAAGTGCTATTGAGGAAGTACCCTTAAAACAGGATATAGCTGTGACCGGTGAGGTTTCAATCAGGGGTAATATTAAACCGGTCAGTGGTATCAGGGAAAAGATATATGCCGCCGAACAGGCAGGAATGAGAGAGGTTTTGGTTCCCGCTGAAAATATGATAGATATACAGGAGGACTGGGATATAAAGGTAACCCCGATATCTACGGTAGAAGAAGCCCTGAAGCGGGTTCTTATTGACCAGGATCAATTAAAGCTATCAATTATTTAAGTTAACAAACCTGCAGGTGTTAAGCCTGCAGGTTTTTATTAATTTAAATGAAATTATACACAGGTGTTTATTGTCGATAATTACTGACATCAATAATTATTAACCTTTATTCTTAAAAGTAATTGTTTGCAAATGTTGATTTAATTAGAGGGCCATCGAGGCTGTCACTTATCTTATTAGATGATTGTGGTCAAAATCAAATGATTACAACTGAAGGTTAAATTGCTCTTATAAGTTATTTTTATTTATATTCAGGGAGCCAGTCACCATGGGCTTCAATCATATCATCAACCAGGGCATAAATCTCATCAATAGATAATTCGGCAGCTGTATGAGGATCCAGCATGGCTGCCTGGTAAATGTATTCTTTTTTCCGGGTCAGGGCAGCTTCAATGGTCAGCAACTGAACATTGATATTTGTCCGGTTCAGGGCAGCCAGTTGAGGTGGCAGGTCTCCCACATAACAGGGGGTAACCCCACTCCTGTCCACCAGGCAGGGAACCTCTACACAGGCATCTTCAGGGAGGTTGGTAATAAGCCCTGTATTCAGGACGTTCCCCCCAATTTTATAGGGCTTATCTGTTTCCATGGCTTCCATAATATAGGAAGCATATTCATGGGTCCGACTGTGTTCAAGATTATCATTGTGGACCAGTTTGTCTTTCATCTCTTCCCAGTCTTTTATTTGTTGTTCACAACGGCGAGGATACTCATCGAGAGGAATATTATATTTTTCGATTAATTCAGGGTAGTTGCTTTTGATGAAATAGGGCATATATTCAGCATTGTGTTCACTGGATTCGGTGACATAGTAGCCAAAGCGTTCCATTATTTCATACCTGACCATGTCATCATGGGGTTTTTTTCGGGCCCGGGCCTTTTCTTTAATTTCAGGATAAAGGTCCCGGCCGTTTCTGGTTATTTCCAAAAGCCAGGCCATGTGGTTAATACCGGCTATCTTCCACTGGACGTTTTCAGTACTCATTCCCAGGTCTTTAAGTAGATCAGGAACACAGGTCTGGACACTGTGGCAGAGGCCAACTGTCTTAACATTGGTTGCTTTGAGCATAGCCCCGGTTAAAATGGCCATGGGATTGGTATAATTTAAAAACCAGGCGTCAGGACATACTTCTTCAATATCCCTGGCAAAATCCAGGAGGATCGGTATAGTTCTTAAGGCCCTGAAAATACCACCGATACCCAGGGTATCCCCGATGGTCTGTCGTAAACCGTATTTTTTCGGGACCTCAAAATCGGTAACAGTACAGGGTTTGTATCCACCTACCTGGATAGCGTTAACAACGTAGTCAGAATCCCGGAGGGCTTCTTTACGGTCTGTATAAGCAACAATTTCTGCCCTGTTTTGGTTTGAGTTTCTATTAATACTTTTAAGCATTTGTTCAGATTCCCGTAAGCGCTGGTGATCAATGTCATACAGGGCGATATGGGAATCTCTTAAGGCCGGGGTTAACATACAATCCCCCAGAACATTTTTAGCAAATACAGTACTTCCAGCCCCGAGAAATGTTATTTTAGGCATCTGGATTCCTCCCTTTTTATTATTGCAACTGTAGTATATAATAACTTTGATTAAACTTAAATGGTTTAATGTTGTTTCAATATGTAATAATGTGACACTTGGTCTATATGACTATGGTTTTATGATTGTTTTTGATAATGCAGAGGGGATATCCCCTTTGTTTTTTTAAAGGTTTTAGAAAAAGTTAGAGGGTCTTTATAACCAACAGATCGTGATATATCACCAATACTTAAATTTAAATTTCTGTTTTTCATTAGCTCACAAGCCTTATTAATTCTGTAATTAATAAGGTATTGCTGGGGAGAAGTATTTAAAAACTCATTAAAAATAGACCATAGATAACTCCTGTCGAGACCAACATGATTTGCTATATCAATTACCTTAATATGTCGGGAATAATTTTTCTCAATATATTCTATAGCTTTTTTTATGTAATTTTCCTTTGAATTATTATCGGGAGTAGAGCCAGATACATTTAGTTCAATCAGGTGTGATAAAAAAACATAAATAAGCCCGATCAGTTTAATTTCCCGTGATCTCTTTAATTTACGGGCTGCGGTCATTTCCTCAAATATAAACCTGAGGGGACTACCATCAGTATCAGAGAATACCGGATTAGCCAGGCTGAGGTTGGCCCGGTTTAAATAGTCTTTAGCTTTAAGCCCATGAAAACCAATCCAGGCATATTCCCAGGGGTTGTGCCTGTCAGCCTGATAGTATGTTACTATATCAGGGCAGATTAAAAAGCCCTGTCCTGCCTCTAAATGGTAAGTATTCTCTCCTACCTGGAAAATACCCCTTCCATTATATATGAAGTGAATTAAATAATGATCCCTGACGGCAGGCCCATAAGAATGACCCGGTTTGCATTTTTCTTGACCACATTGGTAAATATCAATATCGGTGAGATTAAGCCTGTTAACATCAATATCTTTATGGTTGTAAGCCACCAAGACCCCCCTTTTTTCTTTTACTATTATCTAACATTATACCATATGTAGAAGTTGATTATCGAGGCAAGGGAGTCTTTATAAAGTTAATAATTATCTATAGTTATAAATTATATAGAGGTAACAAATATTAATAACTGCCATAATAAATTGACATTTATATAAAAAGGGTATATAATGTGAATAAAGCTTCATATGAAAATAGATTCATATGAAGGCGGGTTCACCATAATGGGTATATTGGGGTATAAAAAGTTACATAATTTAAATGAGAGGGGGGTGAATATATTGCCAACTTCAACATTTTTTAACCTTCCAGAAGAAAAAAAGAAAAGGGTCATTGAAGCAGCCCTCGATGAGTTTGCCGCTTATCCTTATCATAAAGCCAGTGTTACCAGGATAATTAAAAGGGCAAAAATAGCGAGTGGTAGCTTTTATCAGTATTTTAAGGACAAAAAGGATTTATATAAATATATTCTGGAGCTGGGTACCGAAAGGAAGTTTGAATACCTGGGCCCGGTTTTAGAGAAGCAGAATGAGTATGATTTCTTTGAGTTATTACGACAATTGTATGTCAGGGGAATAAAGTATGCCCGGGAAAACCCCAGGCTGGAGGCTATTGCCAATAAGCTCATCAGTAATAAGGACAGTGAAATCTATGTTGAAATCATCGGAGAACAAAGACCCCGGACGGCAAGGTTTTTCAGGGCTCTCCTGGAGGACGGGATAAAAAAAGGGGAGATCGATAGTGAGGTCGATATAGACCTTGTAGCCCATATGTTAATTACCTTAAACCTGGCTCTTTCAGACTTTGTTTATAAAGATGGCAAGGTAGATATGGATGATATGGTTTTAATCGATAAAATGCTGTATGTTATTGAAAATGGAATTAAAAACAAGAGCAAATAGTTGCCGTTTGCCTTTTTAATGATTATGGTCAGAGGTTAATTTATTCTCATGGAATTTGCTTAATTCTTAATGGCTAAGTTAAAGGTAAGTTAAAGGGGGAATGAGATATGCCATTCCAGAAAAGTAAAACATCAGAGGGGGGAGGATAAATGTTTCTCGCTAAACTGGCATTTAAAAACCTGGTGCGCCACCGGAATCGAACCCTGATAACAGCAAGTATTATTGCAATTGCCATATTCTTTTTTCTTCTCCTTGATTCATTAATCGGCGGGATGACCGAAATGTCCTATGATACTATCATTAATTATGAGGCCGGACATCTTCAACTTGCCCACCGGGAATACTGGGAGGAAGAGGAAGAACTGCCCCTGGAAAACCTTATAAGTGGAGGCCAGATTTTTACTTCTATAGAGGAGGTACCGGGGTATTATGGCAGCTCACCGGAACTTAATTTTCCGGCCCGGCTAAACAATGGGTTTAATGAACTTCCGGTTATGGGAAAGGGGATTATTCCCGATAAATTTACCCGGGTCTTTCCCATTAAAGATAAGTTTGTCGAAGGGGAGATGTTTTCCCGGGGAGAATACAAAGTGGTTATGGGGAAGCGGCTTGCTGAATTGATGAAATTACAGTTAGGGGATTATATCACCCTGCTGGTAAAAGATAAAAATGAAACCTTTAATACTATCGAAGCAGAAATATCTGGTTTGATTCACACCGCTAACCCCAATGTTAATCGTAATATTGTGTACCTTCCCCTTGATATTGCCCAACAGACCCTTGGTGTCGGTAACCGGGTGAGCAAGGTTATTGTAAGGCTGGAAGATAAGGAACTGGCCAGTATGGCTGCCAGGGAACTGAAAAAGCAACTGGGGAAAACCGAGACTGGACTGGGGGTTTACCCCTGGAGTGAACTGGAGGCTGTTACCATAGCGGGAGCTAAAAATGCAGGTAACCAGCTGGTGTTAACTATTATTTTAATAATTGCTGCCATTGCTATTATCAATACTGTTATCCTGGCGGCCCTGGAAAGAATGGAAGAAATCGGGATGATGAAGGCTATGGGTCTACGGGTCAAAGAGATTGTCTTTGTGTTTGTTGCGGAATCAACCGGCATAGGAATCCTCGGAGGCTCAGTCGGTATCCTTATGGGAGCAATTGGTGTCTGGTTTTTAAACTCCTACGGGATAGATTTTTCAATAATGACCAACATGGATATGACTTCATTCGGTATACCGATCCTGGGTAAGGTTTATGGGATCTGGAATCCTTCGTCCTTTATAATGGTTTTTGCCTTCGGGATTGTTGTTTCCCTATTATCGAGTATTCTTCCAGCTTACTGGGCGGCAGCCAAGGACCCAATTAAGGCGATTTATCATCGTTAGGGGGGTGTAAAATGTCGTATCTTTTTAAAATTGCCTTCAAAAATTTATTCAGGCACAGGCTAAGAACTCTCGTTTCCATAGTGGCCATTGCCTTTTCGGTAATGATTGTTGTTTTTGCCCGGGGGTATATTGTAGGGTTAATTGATAGTATTTCTGCTGATCATATTCAATATAATTCAGGACATATTAAGATAGTGAACCGGGATTATCTCCAGCAGGAGCGTCTCCTTCCCCTTAATTATCCGGTAGATGGCTTTAAAGGTCAGGGAGTGGAGGAAATGGCTTCTGATTTGAAAAATATAGACAGGGTGGAGATGGTTATTCCCAGACTGAAGTTTGGGGCCATGGTAAGCACCGACAAAGAGTTGATAACCATGAATGGCTGGGGGGTTAATCCAGAACAGGAGATAGCCTTTACCAGTATTGAAGATTACCTGGTAGAGGGACGGATGATTAAACCGGGTCGCCTCGAAGTGGTGATGGGAAGTGGGTTGTTGAATAAAATAAACCGTCAGGTTGGTGATAAAGTAACGATTGTTTTCAAAACATCCTTCAACTCCCTAAGAGGAGTTACTTTTAGAATAGTCGGACGGCTGGAGACCGGTATTAAGCTGCTCAATGAAGTTGCCTTTTTTTTGCCCCTTGACCAGGCCCAGCGCCTTTTATATATGGAGGGACAGGCGACAGAATTGTTACTGGTAAGTTCTGATAAAAAGCTGGTTGACCAGATCCTTCCCGAAGTGAAAAAGGTTCTGGCAGAACGGGGAGAAGAAAATAGATATGTGGCCCTGGGGTATAAGGAAACCAGTGACCTTTTACCCTATATGGAGCTGGCTAAACTGATTTATAACCAGGTTTACATTTTTCTGGTATTACTGGCCAGTATTGTGGTTATCAATACCATGATTATGATTGTTAAAGAGAGGACCAGGGAAATAGGTATGATGTCAGCTATGGGACTGGAGAGCAGAGGTATCTTAAAGCTCTTCCTGATTGAGGGCGGTATAATAGGAACCATCGGCAGTCTGATCGGGGCTATTCTGGGCTCAGTTATAACTGACTATTTTGCCAGGACCGGCCTTAATTTTTCCTCAGCGACAGCAGGTTTCAGCCCGGAGATAGTTTTTAATTCAATTATTTATCCAGTTTCCTCAGTTGGAAATACTGTTTTTGCTTTCTTTCTGGGAGTACTGGTTGTTACCATGGGTTGTCTTATTCCAGCCAGGAGGGCAGCTCGCATGAAACCGACGGAAGCCTTACGGGAAATATAATTTTAGACCTTTTAATTAAAGTAAGGAGGAATGGTTATGTCATTACTGGAACTTAACGGCATCAAGAAAATTTATCAGCAGGGTAAGGTAGAGGTACCTGCTTTAAGAGGGGTTGACCTTAAAGTTGAAGAGGGTGAATTTACCACTATTTTTGGCCCATCAGGGTCAGGTAAAACCACTCTTTTAAATATGATAGGCTGCCTGGACAGGCCTACTGAAGGGCAGGTGTATTTCAATGGGGATACACTTAGTAATCTTTCGGAGAAAGAACTGGCCATGCTCAGACGGTTTAATATCGGTTTTATTTTTCAAAGCTATAATTTAATTCCGGTCTTGAGTGCCTATGAAAATGTTGAGTTTGCCCTCCGTTTAGTGGAAGGTAATAAAGAAAAAATAAGGAATAAGGTCCTGGATATTCTGGAGGCCGTAGGCCTTAAAGGTCTGGAAGATCGAAAACCCAATGAGCTTTCGGGGGGACAGAAACAGCGGGTAGCTATTGCCAGGGCTCTGGTTAAACATCCCAAACTGGTCCTGGCCGACGAGCCAACAGCTAACCTTGATTCTCAGACCAGTGAAGATGTCCTGAAGGTAATGCTTAAGATGAATGAAAAATTCAAGACTACTTTTATTTTTTCCACCCATGACCCCCGGGTTATGAATTATGCCCGGAGGCTAATTGAAATCAGGGATGGTCGGGTTACCAGGGATGAAAGGAGGAAAGGCCAGGATGTTTCTGGTTAAACTGGCTTTTAAGAACCTGACCCGCCACCGGAAAAGAACCCTGATTACAGCAGCTGTAATTGCCCTGGCAGTGGTTATTTACCTGATGACCGATTCCCTCCTTATAGGGATGGTAGATAAATCTTTTGAAAATGTTATCGATTTTGAGTCAGGCCACATTCAGATTGTTAATCAAAATTACTGGGAGGAGAGGGAGGACCTGCCCCTTAAAAATTTAATCAGGCCTGACAGGGAATTATTAACTTTTCTCCAAAAGGTAGATGGTTTAAAGGGTTTGACCCCGGTGTTGACCTTCAGTGCTACCCTGAATAACGGTATTGAAGAGATACCGGTAGTGGCCCAGGGAATCGATCCTCAAAGTTATTCACAGGTTTTAAGGGCAGGGGAGTATCTTGTTGAGGGTGAATTTTTGACAGGAAATAAGTCCACCGCGGTCATGGGTAAAACCCTGGCCAAGTTGATGGATTTAAAAACAGGGGACTATATAACTCTGGTAATTAAAAGTAAAGAAGGAACCTTTAATACAATAGATGTTCAGATATCTGGTCTGGTTGATTCACCCAACCCCAGTATCAATGAAAATATTGTTTTTGTTCCCCTTGAAATAGCCCGGCAGGCTTTAAATGTCAGGGGCATGGTCAGTCAGATAATTATCAGGGTAGAAGACAGGATAAGAGCCGTCGAGACAGCGAGGTTGTTATCAGATGATTTGCAAGAAGCCGGATCTTCTTTAAGGGCCTTCTCCTGGCGTAAGTCGGCCGAGTACATTGTAGCCCTGAACAAAGCCGAGAGGGTTGAAACCCAGATGATATTAGGTATTATTCTGTTAATAGCAGCTATAGGAATAATCAATTTCGTTGTCCTGGCTGCCCTGGAAAGAATGGAAGAAATCGGGATGATGAAGGCCCTTGGACTGAAACAGTGGGAGATAGTTATCGTTTTTGTTATGGAAGCTGTTGGAGTCAGCCTTATTGGAGGTATCATTGGATGCCTTGTGGGTGGAGCGGTCGTTGCCTATTTAGTTTTTTATGGAGTGGATATATTTTCCCTGGGAGGGGAAGATGCCATCAGTTCCATGGGTATCCCTGTCCTGGGACGGATATACGGGGGCTTTAATCCCGGTTCCTTCATCTTTGTTTTTAGTTATAGTGTTATTGTATCCCTGCTGGTCAGTATTTTTCCAGCACGATGGGCCGCCCGAAAGGATCCGGTTAAGGCTATCTATCACCGTTAGGGGGTGAGTTGAAGTGAAATATCTGGCAAAACTGGCCTATAAAAACCTTTACCGGCAAAAACTGAGGACGGCTGTTTCCATTGCTGCTATTGTCTTCTCGGTTGCGGTGGTTGTTTTTGCCCGGGGTTTGATTTCTGGTTTTATAGGATCGATTTATTCTGATTATATATATTATGACAGTGGCCATATTAGAATTGTTAAACAGGAATACTTAAAAAAAGAGAGGTTATTATCACTGGCCTATCCGGTTGATGGTTTTGAGGGGGAAGGCATATCCTCGATGGTGGCCAGACTGGAAGAACTGGAAGGTATAAATATGGCTTTGCCCCGGCTTAAATTTGGGGCAGTTGTCAGTACTGATGATGAACTTATTAAGATGATGGGCTGGGGTGTTGATCCGGAGAAGGAAAAGGAGTTTACTGATATTGATGAACTACTGGTTGAAGGCAGGTTTCCCCGACGGGGCATGAAAGAGATTGTGCTTGGTTCTGAGCTTCTGGCCAAACTGGATAAAGGAGTGGGGGAAAAGGTTACGGTTTTATATACCACATCATTTAATTCATTTCAGGCCACTACCTTTAAAATTGTAGGGCGGATTGAAAGTGGATTAAAACTTTTGAATGAGACTGTTTTTATGGTTCCCCTTGATGTGGCTCAAAAGGCCCTTTATATGCCGGACCAGGCTACTGAACTACTGCTGGTGACTCCGGATTTAAACAGGGCAGGTGAATATCTCCCCGGTATCAGGAAAGTCTTTGAGAGGCAGGGTGGACTGAACAATTATGCCATCCGGGCCTGGGATGATTCCAGTGGTATGATCAGGTTGATGAAAATGGCTGAAAACATTTATAATGTGATTTATGTTTTCCTGGTAGTTTTAGCGAGTTTTGTGGTTATTAATTCAATGATTATGATTGTTAAGGAGAGAACCCGGGAGATTGGAATGATGTCTGCCCTGGGACTGGGGAAAAGGCAGATACTGCAGCTTTTCGTTCTTGAAGGTGGAGTTATGGGTGTGGTCGGTAGTTTTATCGGGGCTTTACTGGGTGGTTTAATTACCAGAGTGGTGGCGGTGACAGGAATTGATTACACCAAAGCCCTGGAAGGAATGGGAGAAGATATTTTGATGCGTCCGGTAATCTATCCCGTCTTCTCTTTTGACAATATGATATTTGCCTTTGTCCTGGGTGTTGTAGTTACTTCCCTGGCGTGCCTTATTCCGGCCAGGAGGGCAGCCCGTCTTAAGCCAACTGAAGCCCTGCGTGAAATATAGTACACCGGTGAGAGAAGAAAAATTTAATTTTAAGGGGGTAAAGGAAATGTTTAATAAAACTACTAGAATACTATTACTGATAATGACAATGACTGTTGTGTTTTCTAGCCTGTCTATAGCCATAACACCTGAAGAGATTATAAACAGGCGGGATGATAATGAATATGTCCGGTCAGCTAAAATTGAGTCTGAAATGATAATTATTAAAGGTAACAGGAAGATTATTAAAACCATGGTCTCAATAACAGATGGGAAAAATGCCCTGGTGGAGTTTATTAATCCCCTCGACAGGGGGACTAAATTTTTGAAGAGGGATGACAACCTCTTTATGTTCTTCCCCGACGCCGAGGACATTGTAAAGATATCGGGCCATATGCTGGAACAGGGTATTATGGGGAGTGATCTCTCCTATAAGGATATTATGGAATCAGACAAATTAACCGAACTTTATGATTTTAAAATATTGAGAGAAGAGGAATATCAGGGGCGCCCCTGTTATGTAATGGAAGGTATAGCCCGGGAAGGGGCCGAGGTTTCCTATTACAGGAGGGTAGCCTGGATAGATAAAGAGCGTTTTATTGGCCTTAAGGAAGAGCTATATGCCCGGAGTGGCCGGTTATTAAAGGTTATGAAGGTTGATAAGGTTGAAGAGATTGAGGGGCGGTACTATCCGACTGAGTATATTACTGAAGATAAACTAATAAAAAACTCACGGACCATCTTCAGGGTTAAATCAATTAATTTTAATCCCGAAATACCGGAAAACACCTTTACTCTGCAAAATTTAAACTGAGGACTTTGTATAATGTTTTGCCAAATTAATTATTCAAAATAATTCCTGAGTAAAAATTGTTAACCAGGCCCCGGTTTCAGCCGGGGTCTGGTGATTATAATAAGAGATATCTATATAACAAGAGATATGCTACTGATTTCAGGAATATGACACTCCAAAAAATATTAAGGTGCTGTTATTCCCGTTTTTTTATGTTTCCCTGAAATTTCTATATAACAATTTTAGATAGTTGATTTTTTGTTTTGGCCAGATATATATTTTAATTATGTAGATACCTTATGTGGTTAAAGTTTTCAGTTTCTGGGGGAAGGTAATTCAAATTCTATGGATAATATTTATAGGTAAGGAATAATAATTAATTCCAGGAAGTTATTTATTTTCAAGGCAGTTAATTTGTGTATTTTAAGGTGGTTTATTCATGGAACTTTCTGGAGCTATAACAGAAAAAAGGAGGGAAAAAAAGATGAAAAGAAGTTTTAAGTACTTAGTACCGATTATAATCAGTGTGTTTTTGCTTTCACTACCGGTTGCCGCTGAAGTTAAATTCGGAGGGGAGGTTAAAACCGGTTTTACAGCAACTTCTGTAGAGAACAGCGGGTTTTATTATGATTTATATGAACAGTTAAAACTTGAGATATTCGTCCCTGAAACCGGGAATACGGAGGCCAGGATTGAGGCTGATTTCACGGTTCCTGGAGGTCCTGGCTTTAAAAAATTATACCTGAAACACCGCTTTAAGGAGATGGATTTAACCATCGGCCGCCAGCCTGTGTCCTGGTCCTTCGGCTCCCTGGTAAATCCGGTTGATTACAGCCTCGGTGCTGAGGCCATGAATGAAGAGGGGAGTGCAAAATATGTAGATGGTATTGAGGCCTTTATCCCCTTAAACTGGAATTCCAATATCTCACTGGTATCTTCTTTCCCGGGTACATCCTTTGATTCTGACCGGGTAAAATTTGGACTGAGGGGCAGGACCCTTATCAACAATAATTTTGATGTTTCAGCCAATTATGTTCAGGATCAGTATAAGGATACTTTTGATACAATTATAGACCGACGTTTTGGGGTCACTGTTAAAGGAGACCTTGATCCCCTGGGAATTTACGGGGCCTTCGGTTATTACAGTGATGATAATGGAGAATCTGACCTGGCCTATCTGGCCGGCTGTGATTATAGTTTTTTAAGAAATAATAATAATCGCGTGTACCTTCAGGGGGAAGTCCTGAGGGTTAAAAAACAGAGGGTCAGTGATATGCTCCATGAAATGCCCCTTAATATTTCGAATGCCGATGAAGAATTAACCCTGTTATTCGGTAATGCCAGTTATGGTATCAATCAATTCTCTGAAGCGGGTTTAATGACTGCCTACTGCCTCAACGATGGTGGTCTGGCTCTGATGCCCCGTTATCAGAACCAGCTGGGTAGTAATCTGACCATGGAACTCAAAGGGTTATTTACCCTGGCTTCAGACCAGGCCCTCTTCTATAGTGATTTTTATAACAGTGTAGTTGGTGTTGAATTAAGCTATCCTTTCTAAACACCACTTAGGCTTTTTAAGCTATAAAAAGGATCAATCATTATTAATAATTTTAATAGTTTTTTACATACCCCGGTGAAAACCGGGGTATTAATCTGTTTAAACTTTAAGAATTGTTTGACTCCAGTATTAACCGGTTGGTATAATAATAATTAGAATGCAAACGTTTTACTAAAGTTAACACATGTTACCTGGAGACTATAAAGAATGCAGTCTGTAAAGAAGGTCCTGGGCATATCTACAAGCATTTAAGGGGTGTTGACGGGAATTACGGTTTAAAATTAGACGGGTATAATAGGTTTATTATAAGGTATACATATATCAGGTTCTATTATAAGTGATTATTCTGGTCGTGTAAAATATAAAGTTTTATTATGAAATCTGCTTATTTAAATATTTAACTACATAGGGGGAGTATTAATGTTAGCTAATTTACATAAAAGAAGGTTACTGGTCTTTTTGGTTATATCCTTAGTTGTCTTTACAGGATTAAACCTTTACACAGGGTCGGAAGCTATAGCCGGGGAAACCACAGCTTTAGACTGGGAACCGGCTGAATGGGCCCGTAAGGCAGTATTTTATGAAGTCTTTGTCAGGAGTTTTTATGATGGAAATGGAGATGGAATCGGGGATTTTGTGGGATTAAAGGAAAAGATACCATACTTTAAAGAACTGGGGGTTGATACCCTCTGGTTGATGCCGGTTAATGATTCTCAAAGTTACCACGGGTATGATGTTGTTGATTACTATAATACAGAACCTGATTACGGAACCCTGGAAGAATTCCGGGAGTTTTTACAGGAGGCCCATGCCAATGGTCTTAAGGTAATCATGGACCTGGTTTTAAACCACACCTCGGTCAACCACTACTGGTTCCGTGAGGCTGTAAACACCAGAGACAGTAAATACCGTGATTATTATGTCTGGGCTGAAAATGAGGAACAGGTTAAAGAACTGGGCCCCTGGGGCCAGCCGGTCTGGCACAGATCCCCGGACGGGGGTTATTATTATGGCCTCTTCTGGAGTGGTATGCCTGACCTTAACTACCGCAACCCTGAGGTCAGGGCTGAAGCTAAAAAAATAGCGAAATTCTGGCTGGACCCCAATGGAGATGGAGATTTTTCCGATGGTGTTGACGGTTTCCGCCTCGATGCAGCCTTACATATTGATAAAGACCTTACAATAACCCATCAGTGGTGGCAGGAGTTTAATACCTTTGTCAAGGGGATTAATCCCGAAGCCTTTCTTGTTGGAGAGAACTGGACAGACACCCATACGGTAGGAGAGTTTTTCCGGGATTTAGATGCCTCTTTTAATTTTGCCCTGGCCGATGAAATTCTGAGAATGGTTAACGGGGTCCCGGTCGATATTCTGGAGGAGGTAAAGGAGATACACGGAGTATATAGCCAGTATTCTGACCAGTATATTGATGCCATTTTTCTGAGAAACCATGACCAGAACCGGGTCGGTATTGAGGTATTGCGGAACCGGGCAAAGATGAAACTGGCGGCATCCGTTCTGTTTACTCTGCCCGGAACCCCCTTCATCTATTATGGTGAAGAACTGGGACAGCTGGGGGCCAAGCCCGATGACAATATCAGGGAACCCTTTGACTGGTATAAAGATAGTAAGGGACCGGGAATGACCACTATGTCTAAAGGTGGTTTCTACCACTCCATGAGGTTTACCAAACCCCATGACGGAATATCCCTGGAAGAAGAACGGGGTAAAAGTGGGAGTGTTTATGAACATTATAAGAAATTAATCCACATCAGGAAGGAACACCCTCAGTTTTTTACCGGAAACTATCAGAAGATGGTTACCCCGAACCGGATGTATGGCTATAAGGTAACCGATTCTGAAGTAGATTATAACCTGTATGTTATCCATAATTTATCCAATAAAGAACGGGGGATAACCATTTCTAACAGAGCCCGGGATTTACTTTCAGGAAAAACCATTAAGGCCCATCAGGGGATTACATTACCACCCTATGGCTCCCTGATATTAAAAACAACAGCCGCCTCTTTGAAAATAACCGGTCAGGATTTAAGCACCAAAAACCCTGTTGTAACCTTTATCGTTGAGCTAACTGATAAAGCCAGGACAGATGAAGATATATACCTGGCTTCAAAGTTGAGTAACTGGCAGGTTGATGATAAATTCAAACTTAAGAAGAGATCAGATGGCAAATATGAAATCACCCTGGAACAACCGGCCGGGGCAGCCCTTATTTTTAAGTTTAAAACCCCGGGTACCTGGGAGGATACCTCCGGTAGAGAAAATGAGGGGGATAACCGTTTCCAGGGGAGTGGCTATAATAACAGAATATATACTTTTGAAAACAAGGAGACAGTCTACCTAACCATAACCGGTTGGGAATAAAATTAGTTGATAATAAAACCAGTTAAATAAAAAAGGGGGAGGAGTATGACTGGAAGGAGTATGATCGGAAGGAGTATTACTATAACAGGTTTTATCATAATAACAGTAATTGCTGTTTTTGTACTGGCTACAGGAGTATTTGCTAAAGGTCATGATCAGGGAGATGAATCTGTGGTTACATCTCCTGATGGGAGGATAAAGGTCAGGTTCATCCTTGATAAAGGAGTACCCCACTATTCGGTATCCTACGGAGACACTGTCCTCATCAGGCCATCTTCACTGGGGTTCCATTTCAAAGAGAAAAAACCCCTTGATGATAACTTTAAGATAATAGATGTCAGGAGGAATGTCTTTTATAATACCTGGCGTCCGGTCTGGGGGCAGACGTCAAAGATAACCAATTACTACAATGAGCTGGTGATATATCTCAAAGAAGAGGTGCCCCCCTACCGGAAGATGAATCTTGTTTTCCGGGTCTATAATGATGGGGTCGGCTTCCGGTATATTATCCCCGGGCAGGAGTCCCTGGAGACAATAAATATTATGTCAGAGGATACTGAGTTCCGTCTATCCAGTAATAATACTACATGGTGGATCCACAATGACTGGGACAGTTACGAGTATCAGTATCTGGAGACACCGTTAAACCATGTAATGTCTGCCAGTACTCCGGTTACCATGAAAACCCCCGGGGGAATTTACCTAAGTATTCATGAAGCTGCCCTGGTCGACTATGCCGGAATGGCCCTCAAGCGTGATCTTGACCGGGATTACACCCTGGTAAGTGAGCTCTGTCCCTGGCCCGATGGTGTCAAAGTTAAGGGACGGACACCCCTGAAAACACCGTGGCGGACCATTCAGATAGGAGCAGCCCCCGGTGACCTGTTAGAATCTAATCTAATTTTGAACTTAAATGACCCCTGTGCCCTTGAGGATACTTCCTGGATTCAACCCATGAAGTACGTGGGAATCTGGTGGGAGATGCATATCGGGAAGTCAACCTGGGAAGCAGGGCCGAGACACGGAGCTACCACGGAGCGGGCCAAATACTATATTGATTTTGCCGGTAAACACGGTATCGGTGGAGTACTGGTAGAGGGATGGAATCTGGGCTGGGGTGGAACCTGGGATGATCAGGACTATACTACCCCTTACCCCGACTTTGACCTTGTAGAGGTTGCTAAATATGCTGAAGAACGTGGGGTTGAATATATTGCCCATAACGAAACAGGTGGCAATGTCATCAATTATATTAACCAGATAGAGGAGGCATATAGTCTCTATAATAGCCTTGGTATACATGCCATCAAGACCGGATATGTTGCTGATAATGGCATGATTAAACCCAGGGGTCAGCATCACCACGGCCAGTGGATGGTTAACCACTATCTGGATGTAATTAAAAAGGCGGCAGAGTATGAAATTATGATTGATGCCCATGAACCGATTAAGCCGACCGGTCTTTACCGAACTTACCCTAACTTTATAACCCGGGAGGGGGTTCAGGGCATGGAATATAATGCCTGGAGTGCTGGAAATAAACCTGAACATACTACCATAATTCCCTTTACCAGAATGCTGGCCGGGCCCATTGATTATACCCCGGGTATATTTGATATAACCTTCGATGAATACAGGTTTTTAAACCGGGTTCATACCACAAGGGCCAAACAGCTGGCACTCTATGTTGTTATCTTCAGTCCCCTCCAGATGGTAGCTGATCTCCCGGAAAATTATCTTGATGATAATGGCAATCCCCTGCCTGAATTTAAATTTATTCAGGATGTACCGGTTACCTGGGACGAAACCCTGGTGCTTAATGCCAGGATAGGTGATTATGTCACCATTGCCCGGCGCCGGGGTCAGGAATGGTATGTAGGGAGTATTACCGATGAAAAGCCGAGAAGACTCATGGTTCCCCTGGCTTTCCTTGAGGATGGGCAAAAATATGTAGCTGAAATTTATGAGGATGGTCCGGAGGCTGATTTAAAACATAATCCGACCCAGGTGGCCATCAGAAGGGTTATTGTTGACTCCAATGATACCCTGGTTGCCGATATGGTAGAAAGCGGGGGCCAGGCCATCAGACTTTATCCAGCCAGGAATGAAGATGTTAATAAACTGCCGGAATTTAATCAAAAGAAGAACTAAATACTAAGATCATCAAACACCCCCCCACCGGAACAGGTGGGGGGTTTAGACTTATATCATTATTAATTATCCTGGTTAAAATTTGAGGTTAAGACTAACATCCCAGTAGGAAATATTGGCTAAATCTCCACCACTATTCATATCGAGGGTTGCAACTTCATTGAGCTGATAGCTTAAACCAAGGTTAAAGTCTGTATATGTATCAAATTTACTTTCAGTTTCATTATATTCCTCTCTGTAACCATCTTTGTTGTCTTCAACCGGTGCTAGCTGAGTTCCGTCTTTATATACAGTTTCTGTTACTGAATGATACCCTTCTGTAACCTCAGTTATTTCTTCTTTATAGGAGTTGTAAATTATACTAGTACCTCCCAACCGGAGGGTGAGTTTGGAATTAATCTCTGTTTCCAGACCATAAGGGATAACTATACTATTTTGTGTTGTTTTTTCCGTGAATGTATAATCACTGGAAACTTTTGTAGTAGTTATATAAGAAGTTCCTTCATTCAAACTGCCGTCAGTGTTATAGTTATTATTGACATCCTTTTCAGTATAACCATTACTGGAAACGACTTGTTCAGTACCCTCATATAAATATTTAACTCCAATGGTAAAAATGGTATTAGTAGATAGATCTATCTCAGTACCTACAGCAAACACATAATTGCTTAGTCCGGTACTCAGGTTATATTCCTCCTCTTCAGTATTAATAAATTCAGAGGTAACACTACCGTCAGCTTTGTAAATTGATCTGCTTTCAGTAAAATATTTCACAGTATCTTCATCGCTACCTGTTTCAAAGTTTCCACTTATCCTGAAGATGCCTTCTTTATTTAAAATCTTTACCGGGTATTCATATTTTAAATTAACAAATACAGGTGAAACATAAGAACTGGTAGGATATTCATAATCATATTTATAACTATCAGTAGAAGTATTGTCATTTATATAGTCTTCAGTAAAATTAGAATCAAAACTGCTATAATTGATTTCTTGGGTTCTTTTGCTAGGTTTAATTCCACCACCAACAACTAAGTTACCGGGGCCTATAGGCTTTCGGACATCAACGCCAAAGGTCATATCCAGGGTGTCATCTGTATATTTAAATTCTTCCGTTGCTTCGATGATTGTTTCTTCGACAATATTGTCTTTCTGGTCTGTGCTATAAGTAATAATTGTAGCTTTCTCACTATTTATTTCCTTTTGTTTCGAAGAATCTTTATTCAGATCAATTTTAAGTCCCAGATCAAAAGAAGAAAAAGATCTGGATAAAATTGCCCGTCCAGAAAGCTCTGTATTGTCTGAATGGGTTGCTCCTTCTGCTTTTTCATCTATTTCTACAATTACATCTTTATTGGGAGCAACCTGTAAATCTGATTGATTGATAGAAAGTATGTCTAGCTCATCCAATATATTCTGGGTATCATCCTCGTTTTTGAAATATATGTTTTCCCCATTTTCATTTTTATTTATCCCATTTTCGAAGAAAGCAGCTACTTTAAAGCCCGCCAGATTTGTTACCATCCCAACCTGTGGCGCTTTAGTGGAATTCTCCCCCATTTTTAGATATACCTGGGTGCCTTCTACATCTACAAGTTCACTGGAAAATGTCATAAAGTCAGTATACTCATCATCAATAATGTTTTTTAGGTCTATTGACATACCTTCAAGACGATAAAATTCTTCCTCAATAGCAGACACACCTGCAGACACGCCAAGTAACAACAACATTATCAAGACTATAATTGTAACCTTTCTCACGTTAAATACCCCCTGCCATTTGATTTTTTAAAAAATAATAGCCCAACAATTTGCTTAAAAACCTCAGTTGAAGCTTCTTGCTTTTAGAGAATATGTATGCTATAATTACCTCAAATAAAAGGGTCATACGACTGGCGGTATTATATGGAATTAACCATAGGGGAGTATGACCGATACTGGAATAGCCGACCGCCTGGGCAGATAGATTAAGTCTATTTGCCCGGGCGGTTTTTTTAATGTCCAGGTAATTGAAGTAAATACAAGCATATAAGGGGAGGGGATAATAATGGCCTATAACTTTAAAGCAGGAAGATGGCAAAAAGAGATTGATGTCCGGGATTTTATTCAGCAAAATTATACTCCATATACAGGGGATAGTTCTTTTTTAGAGGGTCCAACCGACCGGACAAGACAACTCTGGGAAGAGTGTCAAAAACTATTATGGCAGGAGATTGAAGAGGGAGGGGTGCTGGATATCGATGTCGATACTGTATCCGATATTAACGCCTATGAGGCCGGGTATATTAACCGTGACCTGGAGAAGATTGTCGGCCTGCAGACCGATAAACCCCTGAAACGGACCCTCAATGTCTATGGTGGTATAAGGATGGCCCGGCAGGCGGCAGAGGCCTACGGGTATAAGGTTAATGAGCAGATCGAAAAAGTATTTAACAACTACAGGAAAACCCATAATGATGGGGTTTATGATGTCTATACCCCCGAATTACGGGAGATAAGGCGTTCCGGGGTAATTACTGGCCTGCCCGATGCCTATGGCCGGGGACGGATTATCGGGGATTACCGACGGGTGGCCCTTTACGGTATTGACAGGTTAATCGAGGAGAAAGAAAAGGACCTGGCCCATCTTCCCACCAGGATGACCGAAGAAAATGTCAGGCTGCGGGAGGAGTTAAGTGAACAGATCAAGGCCCTGAAAAAACTTAAAGGCCTGGGTAGAACATACGGCCTGGAACTTTCACGGCCGGCCCGGACTGCTCACGAGGCCATCCAGTGGACCTATATGGGATACCTGGCTGCCATTCAGGAAAACAACGGGGCTGCTATGTCCCTTGGCCGGGTATGCGAGTTTTTTGATATCTATATTGAACATGACCTCAGGAAAGGGAAGTTAACAGAGGAAGAGGCCCAGGAATTAATCGATGATTTTGTCATCAAGCTCAGGCTGGCCCGGCAGCTACGGACTCCTGAATACAATAAACTCTTCAGTGGGGATCCCATGTGGATTACGGTTGTCATCGGTGGTACTGGTATAGACGGACGCCCCCTGGTAACAAAGACCAGCTTCAGGATTTTAAATACCCTGTATAACCTCGGACCGGCTCCGGAACCCAACCTCACCGTTCTCTGGTCCCGGAGATTACCGGATGGGTTTAAGGAGTTCTGTTGCCGGGTATCACGGGATACCAGTTCTATTCAGTATGAAAATGATGAATTGATGAGGGAATATTACGGGGATGATTATGCCATTGCCTGCTGTGTATCAGCCCTCAGGACCGGGAAAGAGATGCAGTTCTTCGGGGCCAGGTGTAACCTGCCCAAGACCCTCCTGTATGCCCTCAATGGTGGCCGGGATGAATTAAGTGGGGTCCAGGTGGGGCCCGAATTTGCCCCATACACCGGAGATATACTTGAGTATGACCTGGTCATGGAGAGGTTTGATACCTTCCTCGACTGGCTGGTGGAAAAATATGTTGATGCCCTCAATATTATCCACTATATGCATGACAAATATGCCTATGAACGGGTTCAGATGGCCTTAATGGATACCGAAGTCGACCGGGTAATGGGCTTCGGTATTGCCGGCCTCTCCATTGTGGCAGACTCTTTAAGTGCCATTAAATATGCTAAAGTAAGGCCGGTCCGGAACAGTGACGGCCTTATAACTTCATTCGATGTTGAAGGTGATCACCCCAGATACGGTAATGATGATGACCGGGTTGACAGCCTGGCAGTTGAGGTCGTAAGGCGGTTTTTAACAAAGCTTAAGCAGCATAAACTCTACCGTAATGCCCGTCACACCCTGTCAATTTTAACCATAACTTCAAATGTTGTCTATGGCACGAAGACCGGGGCCACCCCGGACGGCCGGGAGGCAGGACAGCCCTTTGCCCCGGGGGCCAATCCCATGCACGGTCGTGACGAATCAGGGGCCCTTGCCTCACTGAATACGGTTGCAAAACTACCATACGAGTACTGCCAGGACGGTATTTCCAATACCTTTACCATCGTCCCCGGAGCCCTGGGTGTTAATGAAGAGCAGCGGATCAATAATCTGGTAGCTATTCTCGATGGTTACTTTACCAAAGGTGGTCACCACCTTAATGTTAATGTTCTCAACAGGGAAACCCTCCTGGATGCGGTCAACCACCCCGAGAAATACCCCCAGTTAACCATCAGGGTTTCGGGGTATGCTGTAAACTTCATTAAACTAACACCGGAGCAGCAGCAGGAAGTAATAGCCCGGACCTTTCATGAGAGTCTTTAAGGGGAGTGTCTGTAAATGTCCACAGGTTTAATTCATTCAGTTGAAAGCATGGGCGTCCATGACGGGCCCGGTATTCGTTATGTTGTCTTTACCCAGGGATGTCCCCTGCGCTGTCAGTACTGCCATAATCCCGATACCTGGATGCGTAAAGCAGGAAAGAGGGTAGAGGCTGGTGAGCTTTTATTACGGGTTTTAAAATGTAAACCCTATATGGATAGCTCCGGGGGTGGGGTCACTATTTCAGGTGGGGAACCGACCCTTCAACCCGGGTTTGTCCGGGAATTATTAAAGGCCTGCAAAGAGCAGGGGATTCATACTGCCCTTGATACATCAGGCTATGTTACCCCTGAAGTATTTTCTTCAATTTTGCCGTATATTGACCTTGTTCTGCTGGATATAAAACATATAAAAGAAGAAAAACACCGGGACTTGACCGGTGTCAGCAATGAAAGAACCCTTGAACTGATAAGCCTTTTGGAAAAAGAAAAACAGCCCTACTGGATCAGGCATGTTATTGTTCCCGGTATAACCGATAACCGGGATGACTTAAACCAGCTGGCTTCATATCTGTCTAATCTGAATGGACTTGAAAGAGTTGAGCTTTTGCCCTATCACAGGCTGGGAGTTTATAAGTGGCAGGAGCTTGGTTATGAATATAGGCTTGAAGGGATTGAGCCCCCTTCCCGGGGACAGATGCAAGAAATAAAGGGGTTATTTATAAAAAAGGGAGTATCTGCATCTATCGCCGTTCATGGATAAAATAAGTATATTTTAACTGGATAAAACAGGGGATTAGCTGGTTAATCTCACAGTATATAAGACTGATTCAGCTATCACTGTTTCATATCATAAATCAGGGGCCTGGTTGGATTAAGTAGGGGAGATTAGCTAAATATTTCATTGAGCTTTTTTTCAAATTCTTCAGGGTCATAAATCTGATAATTATCGAGAAGGGAGAGAACCTCATCGAGCTGTTTTGATGAGATCTCTCCTTTTTCATATAGTTTTTCATAGGCATTGACGAAGGAGAGGATAATCTTGAGGTCGATATTCTTTTTGTCTAACATGGGTGGGCTCCCTTTCCTTTAAATTCTTATTAAGTGATAGTGGTCCTTAACCCTGACCAGGCATACTGGCTTCAACCGAGAGGTTTTCAGGGTCGATAAAACGGATAAACTCATCTTCAAAATAAAGTTTGATGGCACCGGTCTGGCCGGTTCTCTGCTTGGCCACAATTACTTCAGTATCGTTTTCAGTACCTTCTTTTTCTGCCTGTTCCCGGGCGGCAGCACTGGTATGGGCATGCCGGTAGAGGAAGATGACCCCGTCAGCAATTTCCTCAATGTTACCGGAATCCCTGAGGTCAGAAAGGACGGGTCTTTTATCCTGACGGTTTGTAAAACTACGGCTGATCTGGGAGATGAGGATAATGGGAACCTCAAGCTCAGAGGCCATATTACGCAGCTGGAGGACTATCTGTCCAACAGCTCTGGCCGTGTTCTGGGCATGTTCTTCAGGTAACTGGATCATCTGGAGGTAGTCGATAATTACCAGTCCCAGGTCTCCCATCTGGGCCTTGAATTTTCGCAGCCGGGCCCGGATCTGGGCCACATTTAGACCCCTTTCATCAGAAATCATAAGGGGTAGTTCATGGAGGTTATCCAGGGCTTTCGAAATCCGTTTATCTTCCTCATCACTGGTCTGGCCCTGGTTATATTTCCATCCATTAACCCCGGATTCCTGAATAATCATCCGGTCTATGATCTCCTGGGCATCCATCTCCAGACTGATAATAGCAACGGGGACATTCCTCTTTAAAACATTCTTGGCGATATTGATGGCAAAGGCCGTCTTTCCCATACTGGTGGAAGCGGCAATAACATTGAGATGGCCCTTTTTAAAGCCCCCGATGAGGTTATCCAGGGAGATAAAGCCGGTGGGGAGGCCGACATCGGCCTGGTTATGTTTCCGGTCAATATAGGCCTCAAAGGACTTCATCAGGGCCTCTTCCATGGTGAAAATATGTTTTTCCAGGTCGGTGGTTTCATTGGTGGCCTCAAAGATTAACTCCTGGGCCCGGGCCTGGAAATCATCTATATCTAAGTCTTTAGCGGCCAGCTCCTGGATCTTGCGGGCTGCTTTGACCAGGAGGCGCCGCTGGTAATTCTGTTTTATGAGGTCAATAGTTGGTTTTAATTCATCAACGGTACTGAACCCTGAGGTTAAGCGTTCAATTGTTTCCTCCGGTTTTTTTATAACCCCATCCTGTTTTAAGCGTAAAAAGAGTTTGGTCCGGGAAATCTGGTTATCACGCTGGAACTGGTTTAACAGGATTTCATAGATGAGCTGGGCCTGGGGGTCCTGAAAGTGTTTAACCTCCAGGGAATCAGCAATCTCGTCTATCTTCTGGGGATACTGAAGGAGTATTCCTAAAAGCTGGAACTCCTGTTCCTGGACATTATTAAACTGTTGTAAATACCTTTCTTCAGTAGCCATTAGAGGTTAACCTCCTGTTGCCCGGCGACTATTTTGGCTCTGACATCACCGTAGAGGCAGACATAACGGTTCATTTCAATAAGCCGCTGGAAAATTCTCTCTCCCATTTCTTCAAACATATCCTCAAAACGTTCTTTAAGCTCATCAACAAAGTAATTGGTGGTGATAATTATCGGCCTTTCCTCACGGTACCGCTTATCTATAATCTGATATAAGACCGCAGCGGTAAATTCACTGGCTTTTTCCGTTCCCAGGTCATCGATGAGAAGAACAGAGGCATTCTGGACCTCTTCTATAAGGACCTGTTCGTTTACAGGTCCTCCGGAGTCATCATGGTAGGTATTCCTGATTTTCTGTAAAAGGTCGGTGTAGACGATATACTTAAAATCAATTCCCCGCTCGGCCAGCTTGTTAGCAATACACCCCAGAAGAAAGGATTTACCTGACCCGATGGGCCCCTGAATGAGAAGCCCCCGCTGGAGCTTGCCCGGGCTAAAACGGGTTGCAAATTTATGGGCATAACTATAGATCAGGCGGGCGTTTTCCCGGTAGGTTATATCCTTATCGGTTTTACGGTTATCGTCATAGTACTCCAGCCTGGCTGAGTCAAAGGTGGCTTTATAGAGATGGCGGGGAAGGTCTCCCTCTTCTCTCCGGTGGTTTAATTCTTCTTTACGGACACAGCTGCAGATTCTGTATCGGCCGTTTTCATAAATCCGCCCCTGGTCATGGCAAACAGGACAATCCCAGTCAGGTTCTTTATAATCCCGGGGGATATTATGTTTGTCCAGAAGGCGGTTAAAGTGTTCTTCAAGTTCTTCAATTTCCTGTTTTAAATCTTCGAGCTTTTTCTGGCTATCATTATCTTTATTATTAAAAAGGCCTACCTTTAAGTAATTATATTCCCTCTTTAAATAATTTAAATACTCATCAACTTTTTTAACATCAGGATATTTTTTATGGATCCTGGCAACCCTTTTCTGGGCTTCAAGATATTTACTTCTGGCCTTACCCTGATATCGTCTGGGGTCAAAATTAAAAGGCATGGTGGACACCCCTGTTCTTCAATATATTTGTTTCCTCAGGTTTCCCTGAAGTTTTCGAAATCCCAGTAGAACTCATCCCAGCGGTCTTTTTTCTTCTTTTTCTTCTTTTGTCCCCGGGTATGGTTTTTTTCTTCACGGGGAGGAGGTGATTTCCTGGCCAGGAGTTTTCTGGCTTCGGCTACATTCTTAACCCCGGCCTTTTTCCAGGGTTTTATAAAATTATCCTCTATGTATTTAAGGGACGGTTGTCCATCTTTTTTTCGTTTAATGGCCTCTTTAATGGCAAATTTGGCTACCGAGATACTCAGGGATGATTTGCCATCAAGCCAGCGCTGGAAAGTTTCCATATGGGCCGGAGTGACATTCTGCCAGCCCTTGATACCATAGGCCCTGGCTAACTCCCTGGTCTCCCGGAAGAGTTTATCAAAATGCTTTAAGCGGTTATAGTCAAAGATTTCCTTTCTGTACCAGTCATCGATAATCCCTTTAAGGTAACTGAAGGCCTTTTCCGGGGGGTTATCGGTATTGTTGAGCCATTTATCAACCCGGCGGATTAATTCCTGGATCATTTTAAAATCGAAGTCGTCCAGCCAGTGGTTGATTTCATCCCGGAGCAGGGCTGGATTCCGGTCAGGGGGAATAAAGGTCATCAAGGCCCTGGCCAGTTCTTCCCGGGAGACAGGCTTTTTGTTAATAACATAATCCCGGATTTCTGTTTCATTAAAGTTATAGTTTAAGTTACTATTATCTGTCCTGAGCATTTCAGAAAGCCGGTCTAATCCAAGATAAATCCGGTAGGTGTAATCACCTTCCCGTTCCTGGCGAATATTTATTATACCATGTTCTGATAAAAACTTTAACCCATTTTCTATATCTTCCAGATTTACGTCAGACGGGAGATAGCTCTGAATAATGGTCGGATTGGTCTCAACATAGTTGCCTCTTTCCAGGTGGGTTAAAAGATATATTAAAACAGGGAAGGAAGTTCCAGGAAGGAGTTTTAAAAGACCGGCATCAACAGCGTCTTTTCCTATTTCAACTATTATCCTGTCCGAACCGGAGGTAATATTAACCTTTTCCCGGCGGTCTACATTTACCTGTTTCATCTTACCCCTTCTTTCTATGATAATATTCGAGGACAGCGGGGACAAATCCTGCCGAACGTTTAAGCCAATTAAGCAAATAACATTCGCTTATTTCTTGACACTATTAGTTATATTTGCTAATATTAATACGGACCGTAGAAAAGAATAACCTTAAATAAAGAATATAATTTACAAGACATTAAACAATATATAAATTGTAACAACTGGGGGTAACAACTTGAATGTAACAATTAAATACTTCATACTTACCACCTAATATTATAAAGCATCTTTTAATAAAGAAAAAGGCTTAAAAAAGGATTAAATTTAACCAGAAAGGAAGATACCCTTTGCTTAAACGCTACAGTCTACCTGAGATGGAATACGTCTGGAGTGAAGAGAGTAAGTATAATAAATGGCTGGAGATTGAAATTGCTGCCTGCCAGGCCTGGTCCCGATTGGGGCGAATACCGGGCGAATCTGTTAAGAAAATTAAGAAAAATGTAGAGTTAAATGTTGACAGGATTAAGGAAATAGAAAAGGTAACCCGTCATGATATGCTGGCTTTTGTGGAAGGTATAAATGAAACCCTGGGAGAGGAATCCAAGTATATACATATGGGATTAACCTCTTCAGATGTCAAGGATACGGCTTTAGCAATGCAGCTTAAGGATTCCTGTCAGTTGATTTTAAAAGACCTTAAAAACCTGAAAGATGTTCTGAAAATCCAGGCTTTAAATCATAAAGATACGGTGATGATCGGGCGAACTCACGGGGTTCACGCCGAGCCGGTAACCTGGGGGTTAAAGCTGGCTATCTGGTATGCCGAGATTGAAAGGCATATAGAAAGGATGGAAAGGGTTAAAGAGATGGTCAGTGTCGGGAAAATATCCGGAGCGGTTGGCACCTATGCCAATGTTGACCCCCGGGTTGAGGAATATGTCTGCGAGGAACTGGGCTTAAACCCGGCCCCGGTTAGTAGCCAGATACTGCAGCGGGACCGCCATGCCGATTACCTCAATAACCTGGCGTTAATTGCCGCTTCCCTGGAGAAATTCGCCACCGAAATCCGTAACCTGCAGAGGACCGATATTCTTGAGGTGGAAGAGGGATTCCGGAAAGGGCAGAAAGGCTCTTCAGCCATGCCCCATAAAAAGAATCCAATTATATGTGAACGGATTAGCGGCCTGGCCCGGGTGGTCAGGGGTAATGTGGTCCCCGGGTTGGAGGATATTACCCTGTGGCATGAGCGGGATTTAACCCATTCTTCAGTGGAAAGGATAATTTTACCCGACAGTTCTATTCTGGTTGATTATATGTTGAATAAATTCAGGATGGTCCTTGAGGAGCTTGTTGTTAATGATGAGCGGATGAAGGAAAACCTGAATACCACCCATGGGCTAATTTTTTCCCAGAAAGTAATGCTGGCGCTGGTGGATAAGGGATTGTCCCGTGAGGAGGCTTATCGCCTGGCCCAGCGTAATGCCCTGAAAGCATGGGAGACCGGTGAAGACTACCAACAGTTACTTAAAAAAGACCGGGAAGTGTCAACCTATCTTAATGGTGAAGAGATCGACCATATCTTTGATTACTATTCATTTATTCAGGAGATTGACCATATCTTCAAAAAACTTGGACTTGAATAGGGCCGGTGTTTCAAGTGCCCTTCAGGAATTAAAAAATGAAAAAACTAGTTTTTAATAACCTTACTTTAGATAGACTATATATTAATGAGAGGAGGGAGCTTAAACCATCAGGGTTTAAGCGCTTATCGATGGGTAATAAAGTTGTGGTTGGAACCCAGTGGGGAGATGAAGGAAAAGGTAAAATTACAGATATGCTAGCCAGAACAGCCGATGTAGTAGTCCGCTACGGAGGAGGTAATAATGCCGGACATACTGTAATTGTAGATGGTAAGAAATTTGAACTCCACTTAATACCTTCCGGAATCCTGTACCCGGAAAAGGTTAATGTTATCGGAAATGGAGTTGTAGTTGATCCTGAAGCCCTGGTAGAGGAAATGAATATGTTAAAAGAAGAGGGCATTTCTCTTAATAACCTGTATGTCAGTGAAACAGCCCATGTCATCATGCCCTACCACAGGCTTTTAGATAAACTGGAAGAAAAGAGGAAGGGTGACGGCAAGATCGGTACTACAGGCCGTGGTATCGGACCGGCCTATACCGATAAAGTTGCCAGGCGTGGCCTCAGGGTTATAGATCTTCTCGATGAAGATACTTTTTATGAAAAACTTAAATTAGCCCTGGATTACCAGAATCTACTCCTTGAAAAAGTATATCAGGTTGAACCCATGGATATTAAAGAGATAATGGCTCAATATAAAGAATATATCGAAGTGTTAAGGCCCCATGTAACCAACACTTCACTGCTTCTGGATGAGGCAATTAAGGAGGATAAGAAGATATTCTTCGAGGGGGCCCAGGGAACCCTTCTTGATATTGATTATGGGACTTATCCATATGTTACTTCTTCAAATCCTACTGCCGGAGGGGTATGTACAGGTACAGGAGTTGGCCCGGTCTGGATTGATGACGTTATCGGAGTGGTAAAGGCCTACCTGACAAGGGTGGGCGAAGGCCCCTTCCCGACTGAACTCAATAATGATATCGGTGATAAACTGAGGGATAAAGGACATGAATACGGAGTGACCACCGGACGCCCCCGGAGGTGTGGCTGGTTAGACATCCCCATCTTAAAACATGCTGTCCGGGTTAATGGACTGACAGAACTGGCTTTAACAAAACTGGATGTCCTGTCAGGCCTCAGGGAGGTCAAGGTCTGTACCGGATATCGTTATGGAGACCGGCTTATAGAAGAATTCCCCGGAAATATTGATATTCTTTCCGGATGTGAGCCAGTTTATGAAGTGCTGCCGGGCTGGGATGATGATATTACCGGTGTCAGGGAGTATGGAGATTTGCCTGAAAACGCCAGAAGGTATGTGAAGTTAATAGAGGATATGGTTAAGGTTCCGGTAACCATTATCGGGGTTGGTCCTGGTCGAAAAGAAGCGATAAGGAGAGAGAAGGAGGTTAATTAATGAAAATTTTAGTTGTAGGAAGTGGGGGTAGGGAGCATGCCCTGGTCTGGAAGTTATACCAGAGTGAACGTGTTGAGCGGATATTTGTGGCCCCCGGTAATGACGGCATGGCCGAGCTGGCTGAGATTGTCAACATTAAAAGTAATGATATTAAGGGACTGGCTGACTGGGCTGAAGAAAACGGTATTGATCTTACGGTAGTCGGTCCTGAAGAACCCCTGGTTAACGGAATTGTCGATGAGTTTGAGTCCCGGGGCCTCCGTATTTTTGGGCCTGATAAAAAGGCAGCCCGGATTGAGGGGAGTAAGGTCTTTGCTAAAAGTATTTTAAAGAAATACAATATCCCTACTGCTGAATTTGAGGTATTTACTACCTTTGAGGAGGCCCTGGCCTATTTAAAACAGGCCGAATATCCCCTGGTAATTAAGGCTGAAGGGCTGGCTGCCGGGAAAGGTGTTTTTATTGCCACTGACAAAGAAAAGGCCTGTCAGGCTGTGGAGAAAATCATGGAAAAAAGGATTTTCGGTGATGCTGGTCAGAGGATAGTGGTTGAAGATTTTCTGGAAGGTGAGGAAGTCTCGGTACTGGCCCTGACTGACGGTAAGACCATAATACCCATGGTACCGGCCCAGGACCATAAACCGGTTTTTGACGGTGATGAGGGCCCCAATACCGGGGGGATGGGGGCGTATTCCCCGGTTCCCTTTGTCGGGTCTGACCTCCAGCACGAGGTATATGAAAACATCCTGGAACCGACCGTCAGGGCCCTGAATAAAGAGGGTATAAAATATAAGGGAATTCTCTATGCCGGATTGATTTTGACAGATTCAGGCCCCAAAGTGCTGGAGTTTAATGCCCGCTTTGGCGACCCCGAGACCCAGGTTATAATACCCAGGCTTAAAACAGATCTTGTTGATTTAATTGATGCTGTTATTGATGAAAAACTTGAAGGTAAAAGGCTTGACTGGGATGACAGGGCAGCCGTGTGTGTGGTTCTGGCATCAGGGGGTTATCCCTTTGATTATGATACCGGATACCGTATCAAAGGACTGGAACAGCTGGCCCAGTATGATAATTTCCTTATCTTTCATGCCGGGACTAAAATGGAAGACGGCCATTTTGTAACCGATGGTGGCCGGGTTATGGGAATAACCGTGCTTGGTAATGGATTAATAGATGCTATAAATCAGGTATATCAGGCTGTAGAGGATATATATTTTGAGGATATGCATTACCGGACCGATATTGGCTACAAGGCTATTGTTGATGATTATTAAGCATATATAACTCCTGGTGGATGACTAAAACTAATTATAAGGAACCCACAAATCTATAAGTGAGTACAAAAAGTGAGTTCAAAAAAGTATATTTTTGAAGAGAAGGGAGAATGTAATAATGCCTGATAAAAAAGTAGAAGTGGGAATAGTGATGGGCAGTGATTCTGATTTGCCGGTTATGGAAGATGCGGCAAAATTCCTTGATGAGATGGGAATCGGATATGAAATGAGGGTTATCTCGGCCCACCGCACCCCTGATATAGCTAAGGAGTATGCTACCTCGGCTCTGGACAGGGGGTTAAAGGTAATCATTGCCGGGGCCGGTAAGGCCGCTCACCTGGCTGGTGTCCTGGCCAGCTTTACCCCTTTACCTGTTATTGGAGTGCCGGTCCGGACTTCGACCCTGGGAGGGGCTGATTCTCTCTACTCCATGGTCCAGATGCCATCCGGGGTTCCGGTAGCTACGGTGGCCTTGAACGGAGCCAAAAATGCCGCTATCCTGGCTCTGCAGATTATGGCTACCGGTGACAGAGATAAAATGGATAAGATGATTGAGTTTAAAAAGAGGTTAAAAAAAGAAACGATCAATAAAGATAAAAACCTGAAAAACAAAATGTCTTAAGTATGACTTACCATAAAGCCCCGGCAAGAATCGCGGGAAATAGGTAACGAAAAACTGAGGGCTTAAACGGTGTTCTTGATGATCACACTTCATATATTGATAACAACTGTTTACACTTAATTAAATAAAAAACTAATTATAGTAGATAAATATAAGTATATTTAGTAGATAGATATAAGTATATTTAAAAGGACTCGCTTAAGGAGCTATCCTGGGTGGGTCCTTTTTTATATACTGAAAAAATTAAAATAACAGTCAAGAAAGTTTGCTAAAAACCTTGCATTATAGCAAATAAATGGTATAATGTATATACAAAACAAAGTTGAGTAAATTGCTAAGGATTATATAAGGTTATATAAGTATATATAAGGAAAGGGGGTTTACCCATATGTTTAAAACCCTTAAAGAAGATGTGAGGGCTGTATTTGACAGAGACCCGGCTGCCAACAATCTTTTAGAGGTTTTATTTTGTTATTCGGGGCTTCACGCCATAATGTTCCATAGAATTTCTCACTGGTTTTATAACCATGGCCTTAAGACCATGGCCAGGTTTATATCCCAGGTGGCCCGGTTTTTGACGGGGATAGAGATTCACCCCGGGGCCCGTATCGGTAAAGGTTTTTTTATTGACCACGGAATGGGTGTCGTTATTGGCGAGACCACTGAGATTGGGGACTATGTTACCATCTACCAGGGGGTAACCCTGGGGGGGACAGGTAAGGAGAAGGGTAAACGCCATCCCACTATCGGTAATAATGTTATGATCGGAGCCGGAGCCAAGGTACTGGGTTCCATAACCATAGGTGATAATTCCAGGATTGGAGCCGGTTCAGTGGTAATAGACAATGTAAAACCCAACTCCACAGTGGTCGGTGTACCCGGGCGGGTAGTGGCCCGGGAGGGTGTCCGGATTCATACTGAACTGGATCTAAACCACCGCCAACTCCCTGATCCTATTGGTGAGACCATTGAAGCCCTGATAAGGCGGATAACAGACCTTGAAGAAGAACTTAAGGAAATAACTTCAGCGACTGAGCCAGAGGAGGAAGAATTAGCTGAAGAGGAGAGAATTAAAGAGAAAATCAAGAAGGTAAGGACAGAACATGCTGCCGGTTAAATATAGCTGTTAAATACAGCTTTTGGTGTAATCTTGTTAAATATAGCTTTTGGGGTAATACCGAAGGTTAAATTCTATAAAGAGCAAAGCCCTGCACATATTTTGGTGCAGGGCTTTGCTTTACGGGAAACTAAAGAAGAAATAATACCCTATAGAAGAAAACTAAAGGAGGAATTAACAACCTTAATATTTATATATAAATATGGGGAATTTATAATGGCTATATTTACGAAACTTATTTGAATAGATCAGTACTTAAATATCTTTCTCCGGTATCGGGGGCGATAACCAGGATAGTTTTATCAGGGTCTACTCCTTTGGCCAGTTTTAGAGCAGCTTTAACGGCTGCCCCGGAAGATATACCGACCAGGAGGCCCTCCTGTCTGGCCAGATTTCTGGCTGTCTCCATAGCCTCTTCATTACCGACTTTAATAACCCTGTCAATTAAATCTGTATCCAGAACATCGGGGATAAAACCGGCTCCAATACCCTGTATTTGATGGGGGCCGGGCTCACCTCCTGAGAGAACCGGGGAATCTTCAGGTTCCACCGCCACTACTTTAATGTTGGGATTGTGTTCTTTTAAAACCTCTCCGGTTCCGGTCAGGGTACCGCCGGTACCGACCCCGGCTACAAAATAGTCTATCTTACCATCAGTATCTTCGAGGATTTCTTTTGCTGTGGTTTTACGATGGATTTCCGGGTTGGCCGGGTTCTGGAACTGCTGGGGCATAAAGTAGTTATCGTTATTTTTGACAAGTTCCCGGGCCCTGTCGATTGCCCCCTGCATTCCTTTATCCCCGGGGGTTAAGACTACCTGAGCCCCAAAGGCCTTTAAAAGCTTTCGCCTTTCAATACTCATGGTCTCAGGCATTGTCAGGATAACATTATAACCCCTGGCTGCCCCGATAAGGGAGAGGCCGATTCCGGTGTTACCACTGGTCGGTTCTACAATGGTGCCTCCAGGTTTTAATTTACCTTTTTCTTCAGCATCCCTGATCATGTTATAGCAGATTCTGTCTTTAATACTGCTTCCGGGATTGAACATTTCCAGTTTGACCAGAATTTCAGGTGAATTTTCAGGGTTTAATCTGTTAAGTTTTACGATAGGTGTTTTACCTATTAACTCCGAGACATTTTTGTAAATAGCCATGTCAGCTATCAACTCCTTTTTTATTTTAATAATATAAAACCAAGTAAATTGATATGTTTTCAGGGTTAATATAATGATAATATGTAAGGAGCACTTTGTCAAGAGGAAAAAGTTGATTTAACATATAAATTATTTGAATTTGAGAAAAATTATTTAAAAAGGGTTTTCTTTGAAGAGGAAGGGCCTGTTATATGTTTTAAATGGGAAAGGAAGAAGGAGAGGAAGAGAAGAGGAAGAGAAGTAACACGGTTAAATGGGAGAGGAAGAGAACTAACACAGTTTAACGGGAAATAAAGTAATATAGTCAAATGGGAGATAGTAATATGGTCAAATGAGAGATAAAGTAATATAGTCAAATGGGAGATAAAGTAATATGGTCAAATGGGAGATAAAGAAATGTAACTATAACAGGGAAGTTAAGCCAAAACAAAAGGACTGCAAGTTAAGACTGCAGTCCAGGTGAGTAAAACATTTTTTTTAATAAAATATAACCGGTCATTCTGTAAAAGTAAATTATTTATTAAGGAATTAGTCCAGAGTAAACACATTAACCCTTTAAAAAATTTTATAATTTATTCAAAATTCGTATTCGTCGTGGTGGTCTTCCATATAGTCATATAAAAGATCCAGAGCTTCCCCGAACCTCTGGAAATGGACTACCTCTCTCATTCTCAAAAATGACAGGGTATCTATAATAGCAGGATCATTGGTCATGTCAATAAGATATTCATAGGTAGCCCGGGCTTTTTCTTCAGCAGCCAGGTCTTCATGGAGGCTGGCTACCGGATCTTCATGAGACTGTATAAAGGCAGCAGTCCAGGGGACACCAGCTGCATCACTGGGATAGTTGGCCCGACCGTGCTGGGCATAGTGGGCACCAAAACCTGCTTCCCGCAGGACCTGAGGGGGAACATCCTTAACGAGTTTGTAAACCAGGGTTCCGATTATCTCCCAGTGGGCCAGTTCTTCAGTTCCAATACTGTTTAAAATAGCTTTCCCTTCCGGGAAAGGCATGGTATACATCTGGGAGAGATATCTTACACCGGCAGATAATTCTCCATCGGGTCCACCGAACTGGGTTATAACCAGACTGGCGAATTCGGGGTCCTTTCTCCGGATATTGGCCGGGTATTGGAGTATTTTTTTATAAGTCCACATATATTAAATTCCTCCTTTCAATTAATAATTAATCTGCCAGGGCCAGGGTTCATCGATATAGGCCCAGGGGTAATCAGCCATGGGGTAGGCTGCGTAAAGTGGCCCATATTCTTCCTGATACTGTCTTTCAAGGTCCTGCAGGCCACGGGCAAATTCATTATGAAGATCCAGAACTCGCTCATCACGAGGATGGGTATTTAGATAAAGGGTAGTTTCTACAACCCCGAATTGGTATTCCATAATTTCCATTAATAATTCAAGGTTGATTGATCTTGTACTTTCTTTTCTGTCCAATTAATTCACCTCCAGTTTTAATAGGTTCTCCCGGGACGATAGGGCATATATAGTTCAGGAAAGAGGGTTCCCTTCTGCAGGGCTTCCTCAAGGGAGAATCTACTGGTATACCTTTGAAAAGGTATATAAGCCCGGGATAGCCTCATTCTATCTCTTCCCGGGTAACGGTCGGGATACCGCTGCATTTCTTTTTTTTCTGCCATAATGATGCCTCCTCTTATTAAAGTTATGGCTTATGATATATATTAATAATATATTAACTGTTTCTTAAAAATGTTAAACAACTTTTTCAGGGAAGTAAGGGCGGGGAAGTTAAGATTCTGGACATTACCTGAAGAGTGAGGCAGGGTGCAGATTATTCCCTTTGCCCTGATTCAATTTGAGAAAGCAGCTTCATCCCTTTTGCAGAAGATAAAGGAGAGGAGGTAGTTATATATGATTCAAATAATCAATTATTTGCTGATAGATGTCATCTGCTTCTGGTGACGAGGACATGGACCGGTAGATCTGGTCTATATAGCCCCGTTTTTTTACTCTGGCAAGGCTGGCTCTGAAGTTGAGGTCATAAACCCAGCCCATCTGCATAAGTTTCATATCATCCCTGGTCTTAAGGGTCCGGTATTTTATAACCTCACCCTTTTTCATCCTTTCATAGACCTCAGGGGTAATACCTCCATCAGGGGAGAGGGAATGGGTAAGTTTATTATTATCGTCATTACTGGAATAATGTCTGGCAAAGATATTCCAGATGTCAAGTTTATCGGCATCCCTGATAAGTCTGGCATATGTTAACCCGGTTTTGTCCTCTCTAAAGGAGGCTTCAGGGATTTCTATTTTATTATGGTATTTGATGGCCCTGTAAATTCTATCTTTATCAACTTCATCCAGCCCCGATAAAAGGTTATTATCAACCATGATTTCAACCCCCAGTTCGGCATGGTCCAGGGACCGGGCATCAGAAAAGGTTTGATAACGATCATATTGTTCAAACCGGCCGATATCATGGAAAAGTCCGATTATTTTTGCCATGGTTACTTGCCTTCTGGGGAGGTTTAAAGACTTACTTAAGTCTCTTATCTCATTTAAAACCCGGTAACTATGATGGTATTTTAAATCGATCTGTTTTTGATCTTCCCGGTCTGGATATTGAAAACCTGATACATACTCATCAAACCAGTTCTTGAGTTCTTTAAATAGATTATGAGGCATTTTTATACATCCTTTCTTTCGTTTCACCGGCCTGTCAATAATAGAGAAGAGATCAGGCAGCAGTGAGCAATAAGGCTTTCCGGTATTATAATATTTTTTTTCTTATACTTTGCATTAAATTTACTGTTATTATACTATAATCATATACTATTTTATGGTTAATCCGGGGTGGATTCAAGCCAGAATACAAATTAATTTTATTTTCAAAAAAAATTTAAAAAAAAGAAGGAATTTTTATTTTTGTCTAGAAATAATATAAGCGTAGAGTAAAGAGCTATATATTTTTTTAATTGCGGGAACGATAACGCATAAAGGATGATTGGTTATGGCTGTGACTATAAAAGATATTGCCAGGGCTGCTGGTGTGTCAAAGACTACTGTTTCCAGGGCTTTAAATAATAAGGGTCGAATTAGTCCGGAAACCAGAGAAAAAATCCTTAAAATCGCTGCAAAAATGAATTACCGTCATAATAAAATAGCTACCAGTTTACGGTCCAATAAATCCATGGTAATTGGTCTAATTTTCCCTGGATTTATGGCAGGCCATTTTTATAGTGAAATTTTTCATGGCATTGAGGCTTACTGTACTGAAAAAGGCTTTGGGGTCTTAATTGGTTGTTCTGATGGATTAGCTCAAAAAGAGGAAGAGATAATTAAATTACTTCAGGAACGCAGGGTTGATGGTATTATAATTGCCCCTACCCATGGGGTTGATCTGGATTATTATCATCAGTTTAAAAAGGAAAAACTGCCTTTTATCTTTATAGATAAATACATACCGGGTATTGAAGCAGATAGAATAGTTGTTGATAATAAAAAAGGTGCCTATCTTGCCGTAACTCACCTTATCGAGAGAGGTCATAAAAAGATTGCTTTATTAAGTGGACCGGAATACCCCTGTACTACAATTGAAGGAAGATTAGAAGGATATCTTAAGGCTCTTGAAGATAATGGTCTTACATATAGGAAAATCATAAAAACAGATAAAAATGTTTATAACCAGAGAGAAAGTGGTTATAAGGCAACAAAGGAATTTATAAAAGATAATGATGGTGTAACCGCCATCTTTGCTATTAACGATAGTGTCGCTATAGGTGCCATGAGGGCAATCAGGGAGGCTGGACTTCGAGTCCCGCAGGATATGGCCATTGTTGGCTTTAATGATGATGATATTTCTTTATATATTGAAAATTCACTTACAACTATATCTGTTCCCAAATATAAATTAGGGGAAAAGGCCGCTCAACTGATATTAGAACGTATTGAGGGGCAGGCCGATACAGGACAGAGGATTATTACCCTGGAACCTGATTTAGTGGTTAGAGATACAACTTAATTTTTTTCCATAATGCGGGAACGATAACGCAAATTGAATATTTTTTGAAAATATAGATGATTGATTAGTGCCATAAAATTGATTGAATTTAGCCAATAAATGAACACTTTAAGGGGGTGAAATATTTAGAAGCAATCATGATATTTTGAAGATTTAGTGAATTATTAAAAACTCAAAGGGGGATTAAAAAATGCTTAAAAAAAGTAAAATTATTGCCGGAAGCTTAGTAGCGCTTTTCTTAATGGTTGTAATCTTCGGTGGTGTTGGTCTGGCTAAAGAAAAGGTTAAACTGACAGCAACTTTTGCAGCACCCAAGGAACGCTGGGACTGGCTTGTTGATAAAGCCTTACCTGTTTTAAAGGCAAATCACCCTGAACTTAATATAGAGTTTGAATATGAAGTGTTACCATATGATAAAACCCATGATAAGTTAATTACCATGATGATAGCAAATACCCCTAGGGACTTAGTTTCAGTAGATGGCATCTGGCTTGGAGAGTTTGCCCAGGGTGGTTTACTTAAAGATATTACCGAAGAAGTAAAAGAATGGGGCAGGATGGATGAATATTATGCGGTTAATCGTGAGGGTAGCAAATATAATGGCAAATATTACGGTATCTGGTCCTGGACAGATGCCAGGGTTCTGTGGTACTGGCCTGATTTATTAGAAAAGGCCGGGGTTGAACCGGAAGATTTAACTACCTGGGATGGTTATATAGCTGCAGCCGAGAAATTAAATAATACATTACAGAATGAAGGTATTGAAGGTGTTCACCTGGTCGGGGCCCCTCATTCACCTGACATGTTTTTCCCTTATCTCTGGATGAATGGAGGTAAAATTCTTGAAAAACGTGATGGCAAGTGGTATCCTGCCTTCCATAAAGAAGCCGGTATTAAAGCCCTGACCTTTATTAAGAGGCAGGTTGAGGCCGGTATTAAGCCACAGAAACAGCACTTCTGGGGCCAGGAGTTTGCCGACAAGAGGTATGCGGTTATGTTAGAAGGAAGCTGGTTAGCCGGTAAGTTTTCTAAAAATATAACAAAAGAGGAACTGGAAAATAAAATTGGTATGTTACCATTATTCCCTACTCCCTCAGAAGAGGTTGATACTGCAACCATGGCTGGAGGATGGGTTCTGGCAATACCAAAAACAAGCCGGCATCAGGACCTTGCCTGGGAACTGATGGAGATTATCCAGTCTCCTGAAATTATGAGTCAATTCCTGGCTAAATTTGGTTACTTACCAACCCAGCGGGTTATTGCTGAAAATCCTGAATATAATAAAGTACTTATAGAAAGTATTCCTTTCTTTGATAAATATACTAAAATACTGCCACTGGCCCATGGTAGGCCTAATATTCCTGAGTATCCCCAAATATCTGAAGCTTTAAGAATTGCTATTGAAGAAGTTTATTACCGTGGTGCTGACCCTGAAGTAGCTTTAACTAAAGCCGCCCAGAAAGTAGCCCGTATTCTGGGTTGGCCTGGTCTGGTAGATTAAAAGAATTTGAAATAAAGGGCAGCTATTTTGCTGCCCTTTCAAACTGGTTTATTGTAATAGATGATAATAGTTAGGAGGAGTAATATGGGGAGTAATAAAATGAAAAAATATGTTCCATATTTTCTAATAGCTCCAGCCTTTCTGGTTTTATTGTTATTAATGGTTTATCCCATAATCTGGAATATATACTTAAGCTTTCATGATGTTACATTAATTAAATTAAACAGGGCATGGGAGCCGGTGGCCCTTAGAAATTATTTTAATGTTATTACTGATATGTATTTCTGGGAATCAATGTGGGTAACCGGTAAGTTTGTTGTTGGTTCGGTGGTAGGTCAATTGGTATTTGGCTTAATACTTGCCCTCTTATTACACAAAAAGGTAAAAGGTAGCGGAATGTTCCGGGTTATTTATATTATTCCCTGGTTATTATCTGATGTTATAGTTGGTTTTACCTGGCAGTGGAGCTATCATGAAAAGTTCGGAATGATAAATACATTATTGGGAAAACTGGGGATACCAGCCATTGACTGGTTGGGTAATCCTGATATAGCCATATGGGCCATTGTTATCACTAATATCTGGTTTGGGACACCTTTCACAATGCTGTTTCTGGGATCAGCTTTAAATACTATTAGCAGGGAGTTATACGAAGCGGCCCGGGTTGATGGAGCCACCAGATGGCAACAATTCTGGTATGTAACTATACCTGCTCTAAAGCCTTTTATTGCTACCAACCTTATTTTACTAACCATGTGGACTGTAAACCTTTTTGGCCTGCAGTATGTAATGACCGGTGGCGGTCCCTTATTCTCGACAACAACCCTATCATTGTTTATGTATAATAATGCTTTCGAATATGGCAAACTGTCAATCGGGTCATCGATAGGTTTTATTTTGCTTATAATTAATGCCATTGCTGCTTATTTCTATGTTAAACTGGTACAGAGGGAGGGTTAATACATTGGCGAGAAAGAAGATATATATTTATATTGGGTTGATTTTGTTTGCTTTAATTGCACTGGCTCCGATATTATGGGTTTTCACGACATCGTTAAAACCCGCATCTGAAGCCATGGAATTTCCACCCCGGTTAATTCCCAATAAGGTGACCTGGGAGAATTATAAATTTGTGTTTACAAATAGCTATCTGGTTAGAAGCCTTATTAATAGTTTTATTGTGGTAATACCGAGTGCTTTTTTCAGTGTTTTAATTAGTGCCCTGGCAGCCTATGCCTTTGCCCGATATAAGTTTAAAGGGAAGGATACTTTATTTAGAATTATGCTGGGACTATTTATGATTCCTGTTCTGATGAATATTATTCCCCTTTATATTAGTCTCCAGAAATTAAACCTATTAAACAATTACCTGGGATTAATCTTAACTTATCAGGTATTAATCGTCCCCTTAAATATCTTTATGTTAAAAAATTATTTTGAAACCATACCGGTTGAATTAGAAGAGGCAGCTATGATAGACGGATGTTCCCGTTTATCAGCCCTGACTAAAGTTGTATTACCCCTGGTATGGCCAGGTCTGGCTACAGCTTCAATTCTATCATTTAGATTTGCCTGGAATCAGTTTCTTTTCCCACTTACTTTCACCAGTCAGCCTGAGATGCAGGTTTTCCAGGTTGCCATATATAACTTTATGGGTCTATATCAGGTTAACTGGGGTTATTTAACAGCCAGTATTGTTATTGGGATGGTTCCTATATTAATCATATTAATTATTTTCCAGAGAAGGTTTGTTGAAGGGCTGACAGCAGGGGCTGTAAAAGGTTAAGCTGTAAAAGGATAGATAGAAAGGATGAAAAAAATGCCTGAGGTAACAAATGCACACATAATTTCTCATACCCACTGGGATCGGGAATGGTTTTTAAATAGTAAATATACCAATGAATGGCTGGTACCTTTTTTTGACTCGTTATTTGATATGCTTGAAAAAGAAGAGGATTATAGATTTATACTGGATGGACAGACCCTGATGGTAGAAGATTATCTGGCTGAACTTGAGAAACAGGGTAAAAATAGCAGCAAGTATAAAGAGAAATTAAAAAAATACGTTAAAAAAGGGCAGATAATAATAGGTCCGTATTATCTTCAACCAGACTGGCAGTTATTAAGTGAAGAATCACTGGTTAGAAACCTATTAATCGGACATAAAGTTGGGAATGAGCTGGGGGGAGTAATGAAAACAGGTTGGTTATTGGATAATTTCGGTCAGATTTCCCAGGCTCCCCAGATTCATAAACTCTTCGGCCTGAAAGGGCTTTTCCTGTGGCGAGGTGTGGAAATGCCTCCGACTGATATTGACTCTGAATTTATGTGGAAAAGCCCTGACGGCACGGAAATGGTCTCAGTATATTTCCTCAGCAGTTATCGTAATGCCATGAGGCTGGCCGAATATAAGGAGATGTTCAAAGAACGGATTGAAAATGAAGTTAATAAAATCAGTCCCTTTGCCACAACTTCTAATGTTCTTTTAATGAATGGTTATGACCAGGAGATGATACCGGACAACATTTTACCTGAACTGGAGAATTTATCTCTGGAGGGTATCAGGGCTAAACAGAGTACTCCCCCTGAATATATTGATGCCATTAGCAAAGAAAATCCGGATTTAAAGGTATTGGAAGGAGCTCTTTATAGCGGGCGTTATATTTCAGTATTTCCGGGTATTCTCTCAGCCAGGATGTACCTCAAATTGAAAAATGACCGCTGTCAGAGGGAGCTTACAAATTATGCTGAACCTTTATCAGCCTTATCCTGGCTTATGGGCGGAAACTATGAAGATGATACCTTCTTAGAGGCATGGAAAACTCTACTCAAAAACCATCCTCATGATAGTATCTGTGGTGTCAGTATTGATGATGTACATACAGATATGGAAGAGAGATTGGCCAGGGCCTACTCTATAAGCCGGAGGTTGACTGAAAGAGGAGTGGAAGAATTAACTTTAAATATAAAGACAGAAATCAAAGATGACGAAAAGCAGCCATTTGTGGTCTTTAATACTTTCCCATCGGGACGGGGAGGGGTAGTCAGCTTAGATTCAACCGGGGATAACTGTATTGTAACTGACTCCACCGGGAAGGCTTTACCCACTCAGAAGGGAACCGGGGGTAACCACTATGTTTATCTAGATGATATTCCCGCCACAGGGTATAAAACCATTTATCTGGATGAGGGTTCTGATAGCTTTAATGCTGCCAATTACACTGGAGACTATGACCGGCTGGTGGTTAAAGATAACTGGATTGAAAATAAATACCTGGCTATAGAGATAGAAAGTGATGGTAGTTTAAATGTTTTTGATAAGGTAAACCAGGAACATTACAGTGGCCTCGGTGTTTTTGTTGATGATGCCGATGCTGGAGATACCTATAATTATTCTTATCCTGAAAATGACCTCAAGATAACCACCAGAAATCAAAAAGCAGATATAGAAATTGTCGAGGCAGGGCCTTTAGTAGCTACAATCAAAATTAGTCAGGTTATGAAATTACCCGCTTCCCTGAGTGAAGACAGGAAGACAAGGTCTGAAGAGCTACTTGACCTTCCTGTAGTAAACTGGGTGAAGGTAAAGGCCAACTCTCCTCGAATTGAGTTTAAGACAGAGGTGAAAAACACAGTTAAAGATCACCGGTTACGGGTATTATTTCCCACAGGAATTGATAGTAAATATTCATATGCCGGAACCCAGTTTGATATTACCAGGCATGAAATTTACCCCGGGGTCAGTGATGATAGTGAGATACCGGATAATGTCAAAAGAATCATCATCGGGGCCCGGGAATCAGAACCAATTACAACCTTTCCCCAGTGCTATTTTGTAGATATTAATGATGGAGATAAAGGAGTGGCAGTTTTAAATAAAGGTTTACCTGAATACGAGATACTGCCGGAGGATAATATTATTGCCCTGACCCTCTTCAGGTCAGTAGGCTGGTTGGCCAGGGGAGATTTACTGACAAGGGTTGGTGATGCCGGACCCGTAATCTATACCCCTGATGCCCAGTGTTTAAGGGAGATGACCTTTGAGTATTCCCTGTATTTCCACAAGGGTGATTGCCTCCAGGGAGAGGTATACCATCAGGCCCGGGACTATAATAATGAGCTGCTGGTTATCAAAACAGAGCAACATGAAGGAGTTTTACCACCTGAGAACTACTTTATTAAACTACACAGTCCTGATAATGCCCTGCAGGTTACTGCAATAAAGAGATCCGAAGATGGAGAAGGTCTTATTTTAAGGCTTTTCAACACAGGGGATAAGGAGGTATCAGGGACATTAACTACCTCCCTTGATTGTAGTAAAGCTTATTATGCTAACCTTAACGAAGAAGTTGAAGAGAAAATATCTATTGATAGAAGTAATGAACTATCAATAAATGTAAAACCCAGAGAGATAAAAACAATAAAGATGGTACTTGAGTCCAGTAATATTCTTGATACCGGCAGGGCAGGGGAGACAGAAATTATAGAAAACAGGTCTGCACAGACTGACTTCAGTCAATATAAATCCCTGCCAATTGTAGAAAAAGAGGATATTGAAAAAGAGAAAATCCGGCTTCAGAGAGTAGAGGAGAAACTTAATCAGTCTATGAAACGGGTGGAAAGCCTTAAAAATAAGCTGGATAAAGCCACTAACCTGTCATTAGTAGAACTGGCAGAGCTTGAAGCTGAATATCATCAGGCCCGGGGAGATGTTACCAGCTACAGGCGAGCCGCTTTAGAGGCCAGGCTTTCGGTGGTCCTGACAAGGAAAAAATACCTGACCCTGTACAGGAAGGATGAAGAAGGATATAAAGAGGCTATGGATAAAATTGATGAGGAACTAAGAGAAATAGGATATGCCCTAAATCAGGCCAGAGTAGATAAAAGGGTTTATGAATATATTGTTGAATATTATCAGCATAGATTAAAATTAGCAAAGGAAAGTTGTTTAACTGAATCAGGCCATTTGTCCTGACTTTCCGGGATTCTGTTCAAAAATCAATTGATACTATTCTATATTATAAAATTACCTGACTGTAAAGGGGTAGTGATTATGGAAAAAGTTGTTATTGGTGCTGTCCAGATGGCAAGCAAACTGGCTGATAAAGAAGGTAACATTAAACAGGCCTTAACTTATATTGCGGAATATGGAGACCGGGCTGATATACTTATTTTCCCGGAATTATTTACAACAGGTTATGACCTTGATATTGTAGGAGATGACTACTATTCTCTGGCAGAGAAAATTCCAGGAAGGACTACAGAAATATTCAGTGAATACGCCCGGATGTATAAAACGGCTATTATTGGGAATATGGTTGAAAGGGATAAAAATGTCGGGGAAATTCTATATAATACCACCTTTGTTATTGATAAAAAGGGTGACTATACAGGTAAATACCGCAAGGTACATGTTTACCCGGCAGAATTTACTTACTTTAAAAGGGGTACTGAGTTTCCTGTATTTAACGTAAACGGGGTAAAGATTGGTCTGGCGACATGTTATGACCATGGATTTGGAGAGATGTTCCGCATTCTGGCTAGAAAAGGGGCTCAAATAATATTTATTCCCTCAGCGATACCTAAAGGTTATGAATATCTGCTAAAATTAAGAACCAGGGCCCGGGCCCAGGATAATCAGCTGTTTACAGTGGCTGTTAACAGTGCTGGCAAAACCCCCAATTCCCATTTTTGTGGTAATAGTATGGTTGTTAACCCCCGGGGTGAAATTATACAGGAAGCTGATGACGGGGAGGGTGTTTTCCTCGCCGAACTTGACCTGGAGTTGATTGAGAGGGAACGAAAGCAGGAACCCCTCATCAGGGACAGTGCCTTTGATTTATACATGAAAGAGTATAAGCGGTTTTTAGAGTAACCAATGAATAATATGAATGATTACCAGGCATCCTTCAGTGGTGCCTGGTTCATTTTATCCATTTTATTAAGCTGGAGGTGTATTATATGAAAGTCTTAATTGCTCCTGATTCCTTTAAAGGGAGCTTAACAGCTCTGGAAGTGGCGGAGAGTATTGAAAGGGGTATCAAAAAGGTAATTCCCGGGGCTGAGATAATAAAAGTCCCGATGGCCGATGGTGGTGAAGGGACGGTCCGTTCCCTGGTAGATGCCACCGGGGGAGAGATAGTCTATGAAGAGGTAACAGGTCCCCTGGGGGATAAAGTCAAAGCCTGTTATGGGCTTCTGGGGAGTGGCGAAACTGCTGTAATTGAAATGGCTACTGCCTCTGGCCTGCCTCTGGTGCCACCTGAACAGGCTGACCCCGGTAAAACCACTACATATGGAACAGGGGAGTTGATAAAAGCAGCCCTGGATAAGGGTGTTAAAGAACTCATTATTGGTATCGGAGGTAGTGCCACCAATGATGGAGGGATGGGAATGGCCCAGGCCCTGGGGGTCAGTTTTCGTGACAGCAGGGGCCGGGAACTCGGCTCTGGAGGGATTGAACTGGCAAGGCTTGAAAAAATTGACTTAAGTGCCCTTGATTCCAGGATTAAAGGGGTTGATATCAAGGTGGCCTGTGATGTGAATAACCCCTTATATGGTCCGGATGGAGCGGCTTATGTTTATGCTCCCCAGAAGGGGGCCGACCCGGAAATGGTTGAAGAGCTGGATAGAAATTTAAAACATTTTGCCATTATCGTTAAGCGGGAACTGGGAATCGACCTCCAGTCGATACCGGGAGCCGGAGCAGCCGGTGGTTTAGGAGCAGGCCTTGTGGCCTTTACCGGGGCTGAATTGAGATCCGGAGTGGAGATTGTTATGGAAGCCAACCACTTTACCGATAAATTAAATGGGGTAGACCTGGTTATTACCGGGGAGGGTAAAATCGATGGACAGACCATAACCGGAAAGACGCCCATCGGAGTGGCCCGGAAGGCAAAGGAGAGGGGTATTCCGGTTATTGGTATAGCGGGCACCCTGGGAGATGATGCTGACCTGGTCCTTGAAGAGGGAATTGATGCCATCTTCAGTATCATGGAAAGGCCTGTTACCTTAAAAGAGGCCCTCAAGTATACAGAAACCTGGTTGGAAAGTACCGCTGCCAGTATTATGAGGTTGATAAAAAATATTAGCCATTTTTACTAATAATTTCCCTGGTCTCAAAACCGGATGATGACTTCCGTCTCACTGGCCCTCCAATTTCCAATGAGAGGTTGGGCCAGTCCTGTCTGAACCTTGAGGGTGATTGTGTTCAATTATACGGGCTCAATTACTGGTAAAATAAAGAAATCTACATATGTATAAAAAATAAAGGAATATTTAAAGGAAAAGAGAATATATATTTATAGTGGTATAGTCCACATGTTATCTATTCCACCATAATAATACTTGTTCTCCAGGGAAAGGTATAACCATAAAAGAGTATAGCTATAACAGAGTTTTTCACAGTGCCTGGTTTTAAGATGCCATTAAAAATCTATTATTGTAAATTTTTATTATTAAATCCACTTATTTAAAGAGAAAAGGAGGCCATGAGAATGAATAACCTGAAAGAAATGCCACCGGTTAATAAAAATAGCCCCATCCCCCTTTATTACCAGCTTAAGGACCTGTTAATCAGGGCTATTAAAGAGGGAAGCCTTAAACCAGGTGACCGGATACCCTCAGAGCGGGAGCTGGCCGAATATCATGATATCAGCCGGATGACTGTTCATAAGGCCATTGAACAGCTTGTGCAGGAGAATTACCTCTACCGGGAGAAGGGAAAGGGTACTTTTGTCGCCCGGAAGAAAAAGAGCCGGACTATCTCCCCCCTGGCCAGCTTTTCGGCCGAGATGAAGGCCCAGGGCCTCAGAGCAAAAACCATCATTATCGACTGGGAGATGAAAGAGGCAGATGATGAACTAGCACAACACCTGAAGTTATCACCCGGAGAGAAGGTCTACTCCCTTACCAGGCTCAGGCTTGTTGAAGATAAACCCTTTCTCCTGGAGGAATCTTATCTACCGGTCAAGCTCTGTCCGGACCTGAAGCGGACTGAACTTGAGGGGAGCTCCCTTTACACCATCTTAAGGGAGAAGTATCATTACAATATGAAAAAGGCTGAAGCCACCGTTGAGCCCGTCCTTTTAATAGATGGGATAGCTGAGAAACTTAAAGTGGAAGAAGGGTCAATGGGCCTTAAGTTTTGCCAGACTACCTATCTTTCCAGCAAAACCCCAATTGAATATACCAGGGCTCATTACCGCAGTGATGAGTATAAATTTAAATTAAAATTTAATTTTAAAGAAGGGTGACCGACAGGAGGGATACATCTTTGAAAGCACTTAAAAATATTAAACTGGTTACAATAGAAGGGATTTTTACCGGGAAAGCGGTCCTTTTTGAAGATAGGATTGAGAAGATAATTGCTGAGGAAGAAGTTGAAGGGTTAAAAGTTAATGGCCTTGAGGTTATTGATGGGGAGGGGAATTACCTTGCGCCGGGTTTTATTGATATCCATACTCATGGAGCGGCAGGTTATGATACCATGGACGGCAACTATGAAGCCCTCAACAATTATTCAAAGGCCATCGTCCGGACCGGGGTTACTTCCTTTACACCGACGACAATGGCCATGCCGGAGGAGAGGATCACAAAGGCCCTGGATGCTGTAAGGCAAGCCCGGGCAAAAGGGGTAGAGGGAGCAAAAATTTTGGGTGTTTATATGGAAAGCCCCTTTATCAGTCCCGGGTACCGTGGTTGCCAGGCCAGGGAGGCCATTAAGGAACCGGCTATATCATTTTTAAAGGATTATACAGATGTTGTTAAAGTTGTGACCCTGGCTCCAGAAAGGGAAGGGGCCAGGAAGTTAGTGGAGTTTTTAAGGGAAAATGGTATTGTGGCGTCGGTCGGCCATTCTGCCGCCAGTTATGATGATGTCATTAGAGCCCGGGAGTGGGGAATAAGTCACGCCACCCATCTCTTTAACGCCATGACAGGGTTACACCACCGGAGACCGGGTATAGTGGGGGCGGTACTAACTACAGATCTGACCTGTGAGCTTATCGCCGATTTAATCCATATCCATCCAGCTGCCCTTAACCTGGTGTTCAAAGCAAAGGACTGGGAGGATATTATCCTGGTTACCGATCAGATGGAGGCTACTACTTTAGAGGATGGCACCTACGAACTGGGAGGACAGAAGGTTATAGTTAAAGAGGATTCAGCCCGTCTAGAGGATGGTACCCTGGCGGGAAGCATTTTGACTCTGGACAGGGCCCTCAGCAATATTGTAAAGATAAGTGACCTTCCCCTCCACCGGGTTATTGCCATGATAACTTCAAACCCGGCCCGGCTTCTGGGGGTCGCTGATGAGATAGGTAGTATTGCCCCCGGCTACCGGGCTGATATGGTTTTACTTGATAAAGAACTTAAAGTAAACAAGGTTTTTGTAGATGGAGAAATCAAATGTTAAATTTACATTAAATTTTAATCAGGGAGGTAGGATAATGAGGGTTCTTATAGAAGAAAATTACCGGGAGATGAGTAAAAAAGCGGCTTTACTGGTAGCAAGCCAGGTTATCTTAAAACCCGATAGTGTCCTGGGGCTGGCCACAGGGAGTACCCCCATCGGGATGTATCAGGAGCTTGCTGAGATGTATAAAGAGGGGGAGATAGATTTTTCAGAGGTTACTACCTTTAACCTCGATGAATATTATAACCTTCCCCCGGAGGCCCCCCAGAGTTACCATTATTATATGAAGGAAAACTTTTTTAAACATGTCAATATACATCCTGCCAGGACCCATATACCAGATGGGATGGCCGGTGATGTCGAGGCAGAGTGTCAGGATTATGAAGAAAAAATAAGGCGGTCCGGGGGGATTGACCTTCAAATACTGGGGATTGGCCCCAACGGCCATATCGGGTTTAATGAACCCGATGAGCGTCTCAATGTAACCACCCACCTGGTGGATCTGACTGAGGAGACCATCCAGGCCAATAGCCGGTTCTTTGATTCCCCTGATGATGTTCCCCGCAAGGCTATCTCAGTAGGGATGGCAACCATACTTAAAGCGAGACGGATTATTCTTCTTGCCAGTGGCAGGAATAAGGCCAGGGCCATAAAGGAGACTGTAAGCGGCTATGTCAGCACTAAAGTACCGGCTTCATTGCTCCAGACCCACCCCGAGGTAACCCTGATTATAGATAAAGAGGCAGCCTCTTTGCTGTAAATTATTAAATTTGTATACATGGTAAATACTGACAATGATTACCTGAAACTTTTGTAAAAATTGAACAGGGCTGCAGGTGTGTTAATGTTCACCTGTCACATTTCGGGTATAATAATTTCCATATAATATAAAATGACGACAAAAATCCCTTGCCAAATATACACAGATTGTATATAATTATAAACTGGAAATTATTAAATGTAAAAATGTAATAGAAACTATGGAGGATTACTATCACTTTTGTCGAATAAAAATAATTGAAGGTTTTATATTTCCGGGTTTTTAACGAAATTTTTAAAGACAGGGGGGAGAAAAATGGCCAATAATTACCAGGAGAGTTTAGCCGGGGCCTGGGAAACTTATGAGAGGCAAGTTGAAGGCAAAAATAAGAAAAAGAAGGGTTACCGGATTAAGGGATACAACCCATCCCCTGTCTATTTAATTACTAAAAGAATAATTGATATATTAGCTTCTGCAACCGGTCTAATTCTGGCTTCACCGGTAATGTTGCTGGTGGCTATTGCCATCAAACTCGATAGCCCCGGTCCCATTATCTACAGTCAGGTAAGAGTGGGTAAGGGTGGCAAAGAGTATCTGATATTTAAATTCCGTTCCATGGTTAATAATGCCGAGGCCAGGACCGGGGCTGTATGGGCCAGAAAAGATGATAACCGGGTAACCCGGGTTGGGAAGTTTATCCGTAAAACCCGTCTCGATGAGTTACCTCAGTTATGGAATGTTCTTAAAGGGGAGATGTCCCTGGTCGGGCCCCGTCCCGAAAGGCCACTCTTTGTAGAGAAATTTGAGAGGGAACACCCCGGTTTTAAAAACCGTCTTCTTGTCAAGCCTGGCTTAACCGGACTGGCCCAGGTTAACGGGGGTTATGATATAAAACCCCATCAGAAGTTGAGGCTTGATTTACTGTACATATCCAATCAGAGTCTGTGGCTTGATTTTAAAATTATTTTAAAAACTATATATGTAGTAATTTTCGGGCATGGCGCCAGATAACGGAGGAAAGGGTGGGACTGTTGGAGGAAGTCAGGTATTATGAGGAATATGAGATTGATCTTAGGGAATACATAAAGGTTCTATGGGCTGGCAGATGGTTGGTTATTTCCCTGATGGGGATAGCGATTCTCCTCGTGGGACTGGCCAGCTATTTTCTTATTAATCCCGTTTATGAGACTGAAGCTGTTATCAGGCTTACCAGTACCGATGGTATATACAGCAGGCCGGCCAGTATGGCCCGACTTATTAAAAGCCCTTCCTTACTCAAAGGGGTAATGGAGGGTGTAAACCGGGAATATACCATGTCAGAATTACATACTTTTGCCAGTAATAATATAAAGGTTAACCATGTCAGGGAAACCAGTATGCTTGAAATCAAGGTTAGCCATACTGAACCCCGGTTAGCCTTTGATATTTTAGAGGGGTTAATCGTAAAAGCACAGGAAAAATCAGATAAGTATTACCGGAAGGTTGTTAATCATAAAGAAACATATTTACAGGGGATAATTACTGAACTTGACGAGATTAACCAGCGGATCGGTTCGGTGGAGGAAGGGATAGAAAAGCTTAATAACCGTGATTTACCGGCTGTAGAGAAATATGTCCTGTTAAACAGCCTTGATAATAACCTCGATTCTCTCTTAACCTATAAAAGGGGCCTGGTTAAAGATAAAAACAGGCTGGAGAGAGAGTTATTAACCTTAAGGCCGTTGGAAGTTATAAGCAGCCCCTATGTTCCGGAAAACCCGGTTAGCCCCAATATAAAGTTAAATGTAGTCATTGCCGGTATTTTAGGATTAATGATGGGAGTTTTCATTGTTTTTTTCAGGGAATTTATGAAGGAATGATGATTTGCAGGTAGTATAATATGCAGAAAGGGTTGAAAATTCAGGTGGAAGAAAAGAGAAATTATGATGAATATGAAATAGATTTAAGGGAATATATCAGGGTCTTATGGAAAGGACGGTATCTAATTCTGGGCCTGATGGTTATAGCCCTCCTTATAACCGGGGTTTATTTTAAGCTTTTTACCTCCCCGGTTTACGAGGCCAGAGCTACCCTCTTAATCATACCTCCTACCTACAAGACGTCACTGGAGGTGGCTACTTTACCCCTCGATACCTATAAAAACCTGGCTATGACTGATACCATGAAAGCTGATATTATTGAAAAACTTAAACTAAACAATATAGACGGTGAATCATATACTACCTCCGATTTAGGAGATAAAATGTCAATTGAGATCTTAACAGGTAGTAATCCTAACAGAAGAGATTCCCTTGAGGCCCCCCTGATTGTCCTCAAAGTTAAAAGCAAGAAACCTGAATTGGCCAGTAAAATTGCCAACACCTGGGCCGAACTTTTTATGGAGGCAACCAGGAAGATCAGGAAGGGAGAAGTCAGGGAAATAAGCCTGGTAATTGAGGAACAGTTTAATGATACCAGGGAAAAACTGAATGAAGTCCAGAATAAACTGGAGGAGTTCAGGGAGCAAACCCGTCCTGGCCTTGTTGAAATAGAACTAGAGGTTAAGGAAAAAAGATTACGGGAGTATTCTGACAAATTATTAGAAATAAAAACAGACCTGGGTTCGGTCCAGGCTGAATATAATCATTTTAAGGATATGGTAAAGGAACAGGAAGATAAGGGAGAGTGGCTTGGAGAACTGGGAGAAAACAACACCAGTCAGGATGATATCCCGATTGTTGAGGCCCGGAATAAATACCTGGCAAGCCAGGCAGAACTGATGAATTTTTTTAAGGATCATGACCTTGATCTTTTAAAAGAAGAGATAGAGGTTAAAAGAAAACTTCTTAAGAATTATTATCAAAAACTGGCTTCACTGGAGAATAAACTGAAAACAAGGCAGGTTGAAATAGATAGGATCAACTCCCTGCTTGAGAATGAACCTTCCACCTGGGAGCTTGAAAGGTCACTGACAGATGATGTCTTCTGGGAGAAGGTATTTACACCTGAAGAAATAAAGGCCCTTAAAGATTTGAGGCTTACTGATGAGATTATAAACCCCATATAGAACGTGTAAAATTTAAGTAGGAAAAGAAGGAAAACAAGGTATAGATAAAGAAATAGAGACCTCAAACAAACCCGACCAAAGGAGTTGAGGTCTCTATGGTAAATATTTTACTACAAAACATAACAGATATCAATACCTTGGAGAAGGCAGCACTGGAACTTGCAAGGCAGATAATGGAGAAGGTAATAGAAAAGCTTGAAGAAGAGCTATTTAAAAATAAAGATAAAAATTTAGAAGTAGTAAGATTTTTAGAAAGAACGATATCGACTAAAGTTGGAAACATCAAGCTTAGAAGGCGACTATATAAAGACCAAAAAACAGGAAAAAGCGTCATTTTACTGGACAAAAAACTGGGGTTAAAAAAGAAAAAAAGAGTAAGTGGAGAATACCTAAAACTGCTGGTAATACTGGCAAGTAAGATGAGCTACAGGCAAGTGGAGGAAGTACTGGCTGAAGCCGGTTTTCCCCATTTAAGCCATACAACTATCTTTAATGAAGTCAGGGATTTTGGAAAAAGGGAGTCAGAGAGACTCAAACATGAAAAAGAGGAAGTATTCACTGGAGGTAAGATTTTAAAAGGAGAGGAAAAAGAAATACCACTACTATTCATTGAAGCTGACGGGATAATGGTTGGTAGTCAGGAAGAAGGAGGAAAGAAGCTGGAAATCAAACTGGGATTAATCCATGAGGGCTGGGAATACACTAGTCCAGCAAAAAAACGGAAGAGATTGAAGGAGCCACAAATAGTAGCAGGAGTCTATGGAAAAGCAGATGACTTTTATGAAGAATTAATCCATCAAATAAGCAAAAAATATAATCTTGAAAACACTTTAGTAGTATTAAACGGGGACGGTGCCAGCTGGATACAAAAGACCAGTAAGGAATACTTTGAAAATATAATAGTACAACTGGATAGGTATCATATAAAAAGAGATATAGGATTATACTTTGGAAGAGAAGTTGCAGATGATTTATGCAGGGTATTAGCAGAAGGAAGAAAGCAGGTATTTCTGGACACATTGGAATCGTTAATATGTATGGGAGAAACAGCTGAAAACCGAGAAAAGAGGAGGAAAATAATAAAGCATTTTAAAAAGTATGAAGAGCACTTATTAGATTACAGATATCGAATACCAACAGAATTAAGGAATAAAGAATTACATGGGATGGGAGCAGCTGAGGGCTATGTGGATAAGAATGTGGCTCGCAGGATGAAGAACCAGGGAATGAATTGGAGCAAAAAAGGTGCTGAGGCAATGGCTAGAATTTTAATGTTAAAACATAACAAGGAATTAAAAGAAAGACTTGGAGATCAGTATTACACAATAAAAAACCCGGTAAGGAAAATAAAATATATGTTTAAGAAAGTGGACAGGGATTGGAGTAAGTGGTTACAGGCAAAAATACCTGCAATAAATGGTCCAGATAGCGGTAAAGATTGGGTAAAAGCAATAAGAGGACTGGCAACTATTTAGAATAAATATTTATGGGTTGTTTGAGGTGAAATATTCTTCCTACCTTTTCTTGACACGTACACCCCATATATAGTCAGTTGAAAAAGAGACTGACTAATGCTACAATACAGGTGGAAAGCCTGCCTCAGGAAATAGCCCATTATGAAAAACTTATTAAGGTTGAAACTGAAGAATTAAAACAACTTCAGGTCAAGCTCCACAGCTGGGAGCAAGAAATGGACAACCTGGAGGCAGATGTAGCTCACTACCGTAAGCTATATGAAAAAGAAGCTTTAAGTTACCGTAACCTGAGAAATGATTTGATTAACACCAGAATAGAGCTGGATCATTTACAGAATCAACTGGCCTTTTACAGAGAAGCCAGAGACAGCCTTGAAGAAGAGGTTAAAAAGCTTCAGACATTTATAGGACGAAACAGGATTATTGAAAAACAGCTTGAACAGAGGGTTAATGATATACAAAAAACCTATGAGATGCTGGCTGCTAAATATGAAGAGGCCCGGATAACTGAAGCCCAGAAAACCAGTGATGTCAAGTTTATAGCAAGGGCAGTACCCCCGGCAAGACCCCTGGGGAACAGAGCCAGACTTAATATGGCTATAGCAGGCATTCTGGCATTTATGATAGGTGTATTTGTGGTTTTCTTACGTGAATTTTTAAAGGAAGAAGAAAATTAGGAAGGGTGCAAACCAGATGGTAACAGCATTGATAATGGCCGGTGGCGAAGGGACCCGTTTCTGGCCCTTAAGCCGGAGCAATAGGCCAAAGCAGTTTCTAAAACTGACTGATGACCAGAAGACCATGCTCCAGGAGACGGTAGAGCGGATAAAAGAACTGGTGCCACCGGATAAGGTATTTATAGCTACCAATGAAAGTTATAAAGAGGCCATAAAAAAACAGCTTCCTGAAGTTCCTGAAGAAAACATTATAATAGAACCATATAAAAGGGATACAGCTGCGTGTATTGGACTGGCTTCATTATATATAGAGAAGAAATTCCCGGGATCCACCATGGTTGTGTTACCGGCTGATCATCTTATCAAAAACAAAGAAAGGTTTATAAATATTTTACAAAAAGCGGTAATGACAGCGGCCGTCGGACCGAATCTTGTTACCATCGGGATAGAGCCGACCCATCCGGAGACAGGATATGGTTATATCCACTTCGGAGAACTTCTTCATACCATAGACGAGGACAGGGTTTATCAGGTTAAGGAGTTTACTGAAAAACCCGACCTGGATACAGCCAGAGAATTTCTGGAAGAGGGAACCTACCTCTGGAACAGCGGGATGTTTGTCTGGAGGGTGGAGACTATCCAGGATAAGATAGAAAAACACATGCCCGAACTCAGTAAAGCCATGGAACGAATTAGACAGGCCCTGGGAACAGATCTGGAAGATAAGGTTGTCAGGGAAGAGTTTAAAGAGCTTGAAGGTATTTCTATCGACTATGGTATTATGGAAAAGGCCAGTGATATTTATGTTATCCCCGGTGATTTCGGCTGGGATGACCTGGGAAGCTGGCCGGCTTTAGAGAGAGTTAAGAAAGTAGATAAAGATGGTAATGTTGTCCTGGGAAAACACTATGGTATAGATACCAAAAACTCAATAATTCACAGTGAAGATAAAGTAGTAACCACTATTGGATTGAAGGATATAGTAATTGTAAATACCAGGGATGCCATTCTTATTTGTGATAAGAAAAGAGCCCAGGAGGTTAAGGAGATAAGGGAGATATTGCATAGGAATGGTATGGAAGAGTGTCTTTAATACATTATAATTTTATAAATAAGAAAGGCATGGTATAATGAATGGAAGAAGAACTGTTAGATGTAACTAAAAAATCAGGGGTAGTTTTCATTGGTCGCATAATAGGGGTTTTATTCGGGCTTGTATTTAATTTCATAGTCGCCCGATATATGGGTGCTGAAGCCTATGGAAGGTTTATGTATGTCTATACTTTTATTAGTTTTTTCCCAATTATAACCAGGTTTGGGCTGGACCAGGGCCTGGTCTCATTTTTGCCACCATTGGTTGATGATAATAAAGTGGAAGAACGTAATGGATTAATAACCTCATCAATATTATTTACCTTAATAACTGGTTTTGTTTTATCTACTATAATCATAACTAATAGTAAATTTATTGCCACAAATATATTAAATAGTCCGGAGTTAGTGGATTTAATTAGATATTCTACGCCTTTATTAATTTTACTAGCTTTTACGCAGTTATCCCGGGGCATATTCAGGGGAATAGGAATAATAAAATATTTTGTTCAGGGTCAAAATATACTAACTCCCATAGTAAAAATAGCCTGTATAATAACATTTTCATTTCTAGGATTTAAAATTTATGGTATATTAATTTCTTTCTATATATCTTTAGGTTTAACCAGTCTATATTTATTTTATAAAATTTTAAAAATGGGATTTTTAAGTAGTATTAAATCTATTAATCATGGTCTATTAAAAGATGTATTCCGGTTTTCTTTTCCATTGTTGTTGACAGGTTTATTAGGATTCTTAATAAATAGAATTGATACATTTATGATTGGATATTTTCTCTCTGATGACAAAGTTGGCATTTACAACATAGCTCTAAGAATAGGTACAATGAGCAGTTTTATCCTAATAGCTTTTAATACCATGTTTGCACCAATGATTTCTTCTTTACACCATAAAGGGGAAATGGATAAACTTGCAGCTATGTATAAAATAATTACAAAATGGATTTTAGCAATTAATTTAGTTGCTTTTTCTATTATTTTACTCTTTAACAGGGATATAATGCATCTGTTTGGAAAAGAGTTTATAGCTGGATCAACAGCTTTAGTATTAATATCAATAGGTCAGGTTGTTAATGCTGGCGTGGGTTCTGCAGGATATATTAATGTTATGACAGGGCATCCTCATTATGAATTGTATACCAACATATTAGTTGTGGGTATGAATGTAACATTAAACTATGCTTTAATACCCAACTATGGAATAAATGGAGCAGCGGTTGCATCATTAATATCAGTATCACTAACCAATATAATAAAACTTTTATTAGTATATAAAGATCATAAAATTCATCCATATAATTTTGATTATTTTAAAGTAGTTGGCTCTGTGACAATTAGTTTTATGTTGGTTTATTATTTAAATAATATTATACAAATTTTTTGGCTTATTAAATTGTTATTATTAACATTCTTATTCTTTGTTATGACTGCAATAATATATTACTTCATAGGTGGTTTATCTACTGAAGACTTGCTTGTTTTAAAGAAATTAGTGGGAAAACTGTATTATAGAAAAAAGTAATATAAGTTTTAAGACATGGAAATTATCAAAATGGAAATGATGTAGGAGGTAAATTAATGAATAAAAACCCTATTTTTATATTAGGTGCACATAAATCTGGAACAAGTTTATTAAGAAGCCTTTTTGATGGTCATAGTGAGCTTTTTGTTATTCCTATTGAGGCTCATTTTTTTCAACATAATGGTTATTGGGTTGATTATGGCATTAGAAGACAATATCCAGAAAATATAAATGAAAAACAAATTATTAATAATTATATAGAGTGGATAGACAAATCAAATACAACACCAGGTGGATTTGCTGATAGTGATACAAGAGGATTATGGGATATTACGAAATTTAAAGAAAAAATAAAACAAGGGACCGATTATAGTAATATAAAAAAATCAATTGAAAATTATATAGAAGCAATGTATTATTCTTTATATAATGAGGAATTACCAAATGACATTAGAGTTGTTGAAAAGTCAGTAGAAAATGCTGAATTTGCTATAGAATTAAAAAAAATATTCCCAAATGCTAAATTTGTTCATATAATTAGGAATCCTTATTCAAATTTAGTTTCGATAAGGAAGTTTAAATCAAAAAGAGGATATCCATTTTTAAAGAGGATAATAGCCTCTCTTTATAATAGTTATTATTTTTTAGAAAAAAATCAAAGGATAATTACAAAGGATTATTTAGTAATAAAATATGAAGATTTGGTTACAAAACCAAAAAAAATTATTAATGAAATTAGTGATTTTTTAGATATAGCTAAAGAAGAAATTTTATACAAACCAACTGTTCAAGGCCAACAGTGGCATGGAAACAGTACAACAGGGAAAAAATTCAAAACGATTTCCTCAGAAAGATTGTTTAAATGGAAAGAAGAAATAAATCCTTTGGAGGTTAGAATCATTAATAAAAAATTTAAATATATTATTGATAAATATAATTATAACTTTTATGAAAATAAAAATAAAAAACACTTATTGTATCCAGCTAAACAAGAGGGATTAAAAGTTTATATAGCTAATAGAATTTTATATAATTATTTTTAAATTGGTTATTCATGAAAGATATAATAAGACTAAGACTAGGTATTCGATAAATGGGAGGATTTTTGTAAATGAACATATGTTTATTTTCAAGTGATTATCTCCCGAATATCGGGGGAATAGCTAATCATGTAGCAGAATTAGGGAGAGCTTTAGTTAAATTGGGACATAATGTTGTCGTTTTTACAAAATGTAGTTTTAAAGAACAAAAAAATTTCAAGATAAACGTTGAAGATGACAAAGGGATGAAGGTCATAAGAGTTCCTATTATTGATATTCCCAAAATTAGAGGATTGAATATGAGAATTCTATATTATTATTATTTAAAAAAAATATTAAAAAAGTATAGTATTGATATTTTACATTGGCATTGTTTAACTCATGATTCATATGTTACTAGAAAAATTAATTTTGATAATATAGTTTTTACGAATCATAGTTCAACCTTTTTACTACGAATGGAAAAGAAGGAATATGATAGATTAAAAAAAGATATATTTCATGCAAGAGAAATTATTGCACCTAGTAAAGAACTTTGTGAAAAGACAGTAGAGTTAGGATACCCTGTAGATAAAGTGCATTATATATCTAATGGTGTTGATTTAGATAGATTTACCCCTAATATTAATGTTCAAGAGTTAAAAAGAGAATTAAAAATAAAACAAGATGAAAAGGTAGTTGTCTGTGCTAGAAGATTTGCCAAAAAGAATGGTGTTATTTATTTAGTTAAAGCTATTCCTGAAATAATAAAAAGATTAAATGGAAAAATAAAGTTTGTTTTCGTTGGAGATTTCCCAATTGACCATCCAGAATCTGAAAAAAGAGAAATTTTAGACTACATCAATGAAGCTAGTTTAAATAAATATATCATATTAACAGGTCCGATTCCTTCAGAAGATATGCCCAGATATTATTCTTTAGGTGACATTTCTGTATTACCTTCTTTAAAAGAAGCAACTAGTTTAAGTGGATTAGAATCTATGGCATGTGGAGTACCAGTTATTGGTACAGAAGTAGGTGGGATTCCTCAAATAATTGAAAATCATGTTAATGGTGTTTTAGTTCCTCCAAAAAATAGTATAAAATTAGCAGATGCTATTGTAAGTATATTACAAGATAATAAGGAAAGGGATATTTATAGTGTAAATGCTAGAGAATTTGTTAAAGAAAATTATTCGTGGATCAGGGTAGCCAAAGATACTCTTGATGTTTATAAAAAAATACTTTAGTTTTTTTGGGGGGATTTCTATTAAAAGAATTTTAATAATAAATGTAGAAACTCAATTTGGAGGGGCTGAAAAGTCCATAGTGGATATATTTAAAAAAATTAGTGAAAAAGAAGAATATGAAGTTTTATTTTTAGTTGAAAACAGTAAAATGAAAAATATACTAAATAAAGAAAATATTAAATTTAAAGTAATTAGTTTGGGAAAGTTAAATAAAAATATAGTAGGTATAAGTAAACTATTGTATGGTAACTTACTAGTTTTTATTGAAATATTACAATATAAACCACATATTGTTTTTAGTAATACAGATATAAGTCATATGATAAGCTTTTTATCTTGTTTTTTAACTAATATTCCTTTTATTTTGATATTACGTGATTATCGTTTTAAAAAAATTGCCAAAACATTATTGGAACCTTTTGTGAAAAATATAGTTTGTGTATCTGAACATTTAAAGAATTTTTATAAGGGTGGAAACAAGTATGAAGTTATTCCTAATGGAATAATAGTAAATGATATTATTAATTCACAATATAGATTAATTTATCGACATAAATATGCTAAAAATAATGAGATAATTTATGGTGTTGCAGCAAGATTTGCTAGGTGGAAGGGGTTGGATAAATTAATAAAAGCTTTCAATTTAGCTAATAAAAATATAAACAATTTTAATGCTAAATTATTAATTGCTGGTTCAGCACAAGAAAGCACTGAACAGTATAATTATTATCTGGAATTAAAAGAATTAATTAAAAAACTTGGTATAGAAGATAAAGTAAGTTTTATTGGATGGATAGAAGATCCATTAGAATTTTTTTACAATTGTGATGTTATTATTTCAAGTTCTATTACAAAATATGGAGGACCAGAATCTTTTGGCAGAACTATTATTGAAGCGTGGAGTGTTAAAAAACCTGTAATTACTACAAATTGTGGAGGACCAAGTTATATTGTTGAAGATGGAAAAACTGGTCTTAAAGTTAATGAAGAAAATTTAATAGTAGAAATGAAAAATGCAATTTTAGAATTATATAAAAGCAAGAAGAAAAGAAAAAAGATAGGGAATGAAGGTTTTCGACGGGTTAGTGATACTTATAATATTGATAAAGTTATTCAAAATTATTTGAAGTTAATAAAATACAATTCATTATAAAAAGTTGGAAAAAATTTAGGGTGAAAAAAACATGAGATTTAAAATGGCAAATATTAGTTTAAAGTTATTATTACTATTTTTTTTGTTAGCTCCATTTCATGGTGTTATAAAAGTTATAAATCATAATACTCTTAATAAACCTATATTAAATGTGTGGAAAGAAGTATTGTTTATTTTTATCTTAGCTCTATCTATTTTATATTTAATCAAAAAGAAAAAAATACATATTACTAATTTTGGGGGAAAAATTATAATTATAATTTATTTACTTGTATTTAATCTAATCTTAAATCTATATTTTGGAATTGTAAATAAAAATATTGTAATAATACAGTGGTTATGGGGAGTAAAAGTAACTTTTTTTTATGGGTTAATAATATTTATAGTAATTATACATGATATTAATTGGCAAAAATTTATTAATAAAATTATTAATATTCTTTCATTTTTAGCTCTTTTTATTATTGGTTTTGCTTTATTACAGTTTTTTTTAGGCACAGAATTTATTTCCAGTATAAATTTTGTGGCAGATGGAATGAAAACAAATTTAATCCGTTCTGGTAATATTCGAGCTTCTTCTATTTTCAGACAACCTGTAACTTTCGGTATGTTTTGCCTTATATTATTAAGTTTTAACATATTAAAAAAAGGTTTTATGCCCAACATAGTTTCTATTATGTCAATTATAGGCATATTAATATCTACTTCTAGAACTAGTATATTGGCTTTAGTAGTTATGTTGTTTTATTGTTTATTACTTAAAAGAAAAAAATATAATATTTTTCTAAAACTTTCTTTAATTATTCCTTTGGTTATTGTATTTGCATTAAATATAATAGTACCTTATATTGAAAATAATTTACTTAGTAGTAATATTGGAGTGTTAAGAACATATTTGTATACTAATACTTTTTTTGTTAGGATTAATAAGTGGAAGACGCTAATGACATCATGGGTAAAGAGTAAAGGAATTGTTCATATTTTTATTGGGAAAGGATGGGGTTATCTAGGTGGGGGGCAGCACATTTTTAAATTTATTCAAGGAAATCCCAGTGTTCCATATGATCCTGTCGATAATCTTTATTTGTTTCTTTTAATAAATAGTGGAATTGTGGGATTAATATTATTTATTTCAATTATTATAATGTGTATGAGAAAAGCCCTTATGATGATGCAATTTAGTAGTGAAGTGAATTATGATTTTTTGAATAGTGTGCTACTTTTTTTGTCAACTTTCCTTATTATTGGAGTGTTTATTACAGGTATAGAGTCATTTATATTTCAAATTTATTTATATTTGATTATAGGAAGTTTGATGAAATATTCTTAGCCTTAAAGGAACCTCTAAAGTGTAAAATACCTATGATTTTTAAGCAAATTGTAAATTTAATTTATAAAAAAAGGATAAAACAAAGGATGAAATGAAAATATTCAAAGGCTGTAAACCATCTGAAGTTAGCTGATGAGTATGGGTATCAAGTCGTAATAATTTTGGGAAATTTTTTAACAGACAATTTAATGGTTTTTTCAATAATAAACTAAGCCAACAAAGATGCTTAACTAAAAAACAGAACGAAAAAACGAAAAAGATTATAGGTGAACAAAAAAATCCAGCTCAAAATCCTTTAAAAACAGCCTTGGGTACTTCAGTTAATAGGATTAATCTGATTGATATAAACTTAAATTTGAGTATACAAATTTATAACTTTGTTGGCTGTCAATATTTTCGGAAAAAATTGACTGGGCTACTTTAGCTATGGGAGTTGGTACATTTTGATGTACAATGATATATGTATTAATGCCATAATATTATCACAAATAAATTCTATGCAATTTGATGTTAGAAAATAAAAATAGCTACACACACTACTACACACACTAATAAATAAAAGGTTATATTTGTGCGTGGAAAATATAATTTTTTATTCTATATAAGGGTAAAGGTTATATTAAATATTGATACGGTTTTTTTATTTTAATATAGATTTTATTTGTCTACCTATGAGGTGTTGTAGATATGGATAAAAAAATAACAATATTTACTCCTTATTTATCAAAAACAATGGGTGGAATTCAAAATTTATCTTTCAATCTATTTAAGTATTTAAAAGAATATGTTAAAGTTTCTGCATATTCAGGGAATATAAATGATGAAAAAATCAAAGGTGTTTATTACTCAAAATATAATAATTCACAAATTAAAATAGGTTATGACTTATTTAAGAAGTCATATTACGACTTTAAGAAAAACAAAAGTTACATTAATATTGCTTTAACTTGGAAACTAGGAATAATAACTTATTTATTAAAGATATTATATAATATTCCTTATATAGTTTATGTACATGGAAATGATATTTACCCTGACAATAAAAATTTTGTTGAAAAATTTGTGATAAAAAGAGTCTTAAAGAATGCGAATAAAATAATTGCTAATAGTAAATTTACAAAAAAATTATGCAATACATATGGTGAATTTAACATAAAAGTAATTCACCCTGGAATTGATTATAAAAATATAAAGATTGATAATAAAAACAAAGTCAAAAATAGGAAAATATTGTTTACGTTATCACGATTAGAGCAAAGAAAGGGTATTGATAATACTCTCAGAGCTATGCCTGAAATAATATCTAGATATCCAGATATCCATTATTATATCGGGGGGAAAGGTCCATATAATAAAATACTAAAACAAATTGTTAGTGAATTGAATATTGAAAACTATGTTACATTTTTAGGTTTTATTTCAGAAGAACAAAAAGATGAAATGTATAAAAAGTGTGATTTGTTTGTTATGCCGAGCTATGAGGTTAAAAAAGATGGAAGTGTAGAAGGTTTTGGAATAGTATATTTAGAAGCTAATATGTATGGTAAGTTTGTGATAGCAGGTAATTCAGGAGGGATTTTGGATGCAGTAAACCATGGTAAGACCGGGTTGATAGTTGATGGTGGCGATCCTAAAAGTATATCTGAGGGAATTATAAAGTTTTATGAAGAATATTATAACAAAAAGAATTACCAAGAAGATTGTATAAGATGGGCGGAAAAGCATGATTGGAATAATATAATTAATCAAGTGTTAGATTTATTATAACTCAATATACTTAAACTTATCTATGGAGGAATTTAAATGAGATCTGAATTAGTTTCAGTAATTACTCCACTTTATAATTCAGAACAGTTTATTGAAAAGACTATAAAAAGTGTTTTAAACCAAACATATGCAAATTGGGAAATGATAGTAGTGGATGATTGTTCAACTGATTCAGGTCCAGATATAGTTAAGGAATATTTAAAGAAAAATAGTAGGATTAAATTAATTAAATTGAAAAAAAATAGTGGAGCTGCTGTAGCTAGAAACAAGGGAATTAAGATAAGCAAAGGCAGATACATTGCCTTTTTGGACAGTGATGACCTCTGGCATAAAGATAAATTAAAAAAGCAGGTTGAATTTATGAAAAACAATAATGTTGTTTTATCATATACAGCTTACAGAAAAATAGATGAGTTTGGAAATTTAAGGGGTATTATAAGACCTCCCAAAAAAATTAATTATAATCAACTACTGAAAACCAATTCTATTGGTTGTTTAACTGCGATGTATGATACCAAATATGTTGGAAAAGTATATATGCCAGTTATTGATAGAAGACAAGATTATGCACTTTGGTTAAAGATTTTAAAAAAAGGGATAACGGCTTATGGAGTAAATGAAGTCTTGGCCTATTACAGAACAAATAAAAATTCGTTGTCTAGTAATAAAGTTGTTTCTGCAAAATATCAATGGAAAATATACCGTCAGATAGAAAATTTATCTATTGTTAAATCGTTATATTATTTTATTAACTATTTTATTAATGGATTAAGTAAATATTTAAAATGAAAATTTATTAAAAAATCCTTTGTAACTAATACTAAATAAAATAGGAGACTGTTAATAATGATTATTTTAGCAACCGGTGGAGCAGGTTTTATCGGCTCAAATATAGTAGATAAGTTAATAAATATAGGACATGATGTGGTTGTTGTGGACAACCTTTCTACGGGCTATAAGACAAACCTTAATTCTACAGCTAAATTTTATAAAGTAGATATAATATCATCAGATATAGAAGATATTATAAAAAAAGAAAAAATAACCCACGTAATTCATCATGCAGCCCAGATAGATGTCCAGCGTTCTGTTAAAGATCCCATTTTTGATGCTGATAATAATATAAAAGGTACCATTAATTTACTCGAGGCCTGCCGTAAAAATAATGTAGAAAAGATAATATATGCTTCTTCAGCTGCGGTCTATGGAGAACCCGATTATTTACCCATTGATGAAAGCCATCCTATAAAAGCCATGTCTCCCTATGGTATTAGTAAACATACCCCGGAGCATTACATAAAGATGTATGGAGAATTATATGATTTAAAATATACCATTTTAAGGTATGCCAATGTTTACGGTCCCCGCCAGGATCCAAAAGGAGAGGGTGGGGTAGTCTCTATATTTACTGATAAAATGGTGAACGGTGAACAGCCAGCAATTTATGGAGATGGGAAACAGACACGTGATTTTATTTATGTCGAAGATATCGTTGCAGCCAATCTTAAAGCTCTTAATAGAGGTGATAATCAAATAGTTAATATTAGTACCAGGACTCAGACCAGTGTCATTGAATTATTTAAAACTATGAAAGATATCCTGAAAATGGATATAGAACCCATATTTAATCGGGAAAGGCCAGGGGATATTCGCCATAGTTACCTTGATAACTCCCGGGCTAAAGAGGTTTTAGACTGGGCTCCACGGTATGACTTAAAGTCAGGGTTAACCAGGACAATATCGTATTATGCCCGTCAACTTGGTTTAGATGAGGTAGCGACTACCCTGGAAGAAAGCTTATAAAATTTTACTTTTATTAATCATAGTATATGTTTATTTGCTAAAGTGCTCTAAATATATTATCATAAACATATAAGTGAATAATTTAACAAGGTACTGGAGGGGTTAAGATGTACGAAAATAAAATAAGTGTCATCGGAACAGGTTATGTAGGCCTGGTCAGTGGAGTCTGTCTGGCTGACTTCGGTAATACTGTTATCAATGTTGACATTGATGAAGAAAAGATTAACAAACTTAATAATGGTGAAGTTCCCATTTATGAGCCTGGACTTTCAGAATATCTACAGAGAAACTTTGAATCAGGCAGGATATCCTTTACCACAGATGTAAAAGAGGCCATCGAGAATTCAGGGGTTGTCTTTATTGCGGTAGGTACTCCTCCAAAGGATGATGGGAGTGCTGACCTGCAGTATGTTCTTTCGGTAGCCCGGGATATCGGTAAATATATGAATGGCTATAAAGTCATAGTGGACAAGTCTACTGTGCCCATCGGTACTGGACGGAAGGTAGCGGCCGTTATCCAGGAGGAGCTGGACAAACGCGGGGTGGACTATAAGTTTGATGTTGTCAGCAATCCCGAATTTTTAAGGGAGGGTAAGGCTGTTTATGATTTTACCCACCCCGACAGGGTGGTTATCGGGACCGAGAGTGAAAAGGCCCGTGATATATTAAAAGAAGTATACCGTGCTTTATACTTAAATGATACTCCCTTTGTCTTTACCAACCTGGAGACAGCTGAAATGATAAAATATGCCTCAAATGCCTTTCTGGCCACCAAGATTTCCTTTATTAACGAGATCTCGGTTCTATGTGAAAAGGTCAATGCCGATGTTCAGGTGGTGGCTAAAGCCATGGGTATGGACGGCCGTATCGGGGATAAATTCCTTCACGCCGGGCCCGGATATGGAGGAAGCTGTTTCCCCAAAGATACCAGGGCCATTGTCAGGATTGCTGCTGAAAACGGGGTTGATCTCAAGGTTATTAAGGCCGGAATTGAGGCCAATGAAAATCAGAAGCTATACATGGTAGAAAAGATTGTAAATAAGCTGGGAGACCTCAAGGGTAAGACCCTGGGTATTCTTGGTCTTAGCTTTAAACCGGAAACAGATGATATGCGTGAAGCTCCGGCCCTGACCATTATTCCCGAACTCATAAAACGGGGAGCCCGGATAAGGGCCTTTGACCCCGAGGGCATAAAAGAGGCCACCTGGCGGTTAAAGGATTATGAAAAAGATATTATCTACTGTGATAATGAGTATGAGGTTATGAAGGGGTCCAATGCCCTTGTTTTACTCACTGAATGGAACCAGTTCCGCCGGCTTGACCTGAAGAGGGTGAAAGAGCTTCTTGCTGATCCCGTTTTCTTCGACCTGAGGAATGTCTATGAAGTAGAGGAAGTGGAAAAGGTCGGCCTTGAATATATCGGGGTCGGTACTGCCCAGAAAGCCGACGCTGAGGCCTTTAAAGAGGCTGCAGCGGCCCGGGAGGAGTAACACCGGAAGTTATCCGGGGGTAAAGCAGGGCCAGGTAATATAAATAGATTAACAAAAGTTTAATAATAGATTTGAATAATCCCTGACTGGATTTTATCCGGTCAGGTTTTTTTATTACATCAGGCAGGAAATTGTAAATATTTCTACAAATGTAATTATAATAAAATATTTTGTAGAAACGGAGGTAAGTAAAATGAAAAATTATTTTAAATCAATCAAAAGCCCCTTACAGATGGCCGGTTTTTATCTGGCCTGGATTGAAACTGCCCTGGCGGCAGGCTTATGGCCCCTTAAAGGTCATGAAGAGCTTCTGCCAGTTTTGCTCTACACCGTGGTCGGGGTGGCTATTGCCTTTGCCGGGGCCATGATTTTTATCCTGGTATATCTGGTTATTAAAGACCCCCACTGGCTTTTTAATCCATCTGACTATGACCCCAGTGTCCAGGATGAACTCTTCGACGGGGAACACGATATAGGCAAGGTTGGACAGATATCCAACCCTTATCCAGGGAATAAAGGAGAGAAAAAGGGGGTCAGGGGTTAATCTTTTAAAGGGTAAAACACAAAAGCCATATAAAAGTACATATAAGTTTTTTGTCCATGGTCCGGCCATGGATTTTTTTATTATAACTTTATTAAACATTTTAAATAACAAAAGGGTAAAAATTGTAGAAAAATACGAAAAAACCTCGAAAATAAGAATAAAGTTAAAAAACTTTTTTAAAAAATTTTTAAAAAAAGAAGGAAAATTGATATTTATGTAGTATATTATAAATAGACTTTATTAAAATGAATAATAAAGTAGGAGGGACAGTCAGTGAAAAAAGTGTATCCGGTCAGCTACAAATTACAGAAAGGTATGAATGAAAAGTTAATTTTGAATATTATCAGAAGGGATGGACCCATCTCCAGGGCTGATATATCCAAAAAAACCAATCTGACCCCTCCTACCGTTACCAATGTTATTAATAAACTGGTTGAAGAGAACCTGGTCCTGGAAGATATCATGGGGGAATCTAGTGGCGGAAGGCCCCCTCAGCTGGTCAGGCTGAACCCTGAAGCCTTTAATATAGTGGTCACCCATGTCAGTTCAAACAAATTGACAGGTTATTTGACTGATGCCTATCTGAAAGTTAGCAAAAAAGTTGTTTATGATATAGAAAGACTGGAAAAGCAGAAGATACTGGATTTGATGTTTGAAGTAATCGATGAATTAATAAAATCAGCCTCACAGGAGGTACCTGCCCTTGGGGTGGTTGTCCACGGCCCGGTTAAAGCCCGGGAGGGTGTTTCTGTCTTTGCCCCCAATATAGGGTGGCGTAATGTTCCCATCAAAAAACTGGTTCAGGAGAGATTTAAAAAACCTGTCTGTGTTGAGAATGACGTCAGGGCCATGGGGCTTGGAGAGTTTTATTATGGTTCCGGCAAGGGTGTTGATAACCTGGTCTTTTTAAAGATCGGGTATGGAATAGGTTCAGCCATTATCTTTGACGGGAAGATATTCCGGGGAATCAGTGATAGTGCCGGTGAGTTCGGCCACACTACGGTGGATATAGGTGGCCCCCGGTGTAACTGTGGTAACTATGGCTGCCTTGAAGCCCTCTCTTCTGAAAATGCCATTGTTAAAGCGGTGGTAAAAGATTTGAAGGCAGGCCGGATGTCCCTGGTAAGGGAGCTCTGTGATGGGAATCTGGAGAAAGTAACTCCTGACCACGTTTACCGGGCCGCCGACCGGGGAGATGAGTTGAGCCTGTCTGTATTACAGGAGGCAGCGCGGTATCTGGGTATAGGGATTGCCAACATTATTAATTCTATAAACCCCAAGGTGATTGTTATCGGCGGGGGTATCATCAAGGCCCGACTCCACATTGAAGAGATTATAAACAAAAGTGTTGAAGAAAGGGCATTAACTAATGCCTATCAATCCTGTGATATTGTCTTTTCAGAACTGGGTGATATCGGGACCCTGAAAGGGGCCGGAAATATAGTCATGGATGAAATATTATAAATAGACCTATTACAGTAAGAACAGGGGGAATTAAAGATGTTAGTATCATCTAAGGAAATGTTACAAAAAGCCATGAAAGAAGGTTATGCCATTGCTTCTTTCAATGTACATAACCTGGAGACCTTTAAGGGAGTAATGGAAGGCGGGATTAAAGAAAAAGCCCCGGTAATTATTCAGACTACTCCGGGTACCCTGAGGCATGTTGGAATCAGGTATATGGTGGCCATGGCCAGGGCTGCTCAGCATGAGTATGATATCCCCTTTGCCCTCCATCTCGACCACTGTACTGATATTGAGACCATTAAAAAATGTATCGACCTGGGTTATACTTCAGTCATGGTTGATGGTTCTAAACTGCCTTTTGAAGAAAATATAGCCTTTACTAAAGAGGTAGTTGCCTATGCCCGGGACAGGGGTGTTCAGGTTGAAGCCGAACTGGGCAAGATAGGTGGTCAGGAAGATGACTTAAAGGTGGATGAGAGGGAAGCTACCCTGACTGACCCGGATAAGGCTGTTGAGTTTGTCGACAGGACCGGGGTTGATTCCCTGGCTATAGCCATCGGTACCGCCCACGGGATGTATAAGGGTGACCCTGAGATTGATTATAAGAGGTTGCAGACCATTAAAGGAAAGCTGGAGGTACCCATTGTCCTCCATGGGGCTTCAGGATTAAAAGATGATGTCATCGAAAAAACGGTCCAGTTTGGTGTCAATAAGGTTAATATAGCCACTGACCTTAAAAATGCCTTCGGGGCTGCCCTGAAGACCCACTTCAGGGAAAAACCAGAGGAACTGGACCCCAGGAAGTACTTTAAGACAGCCAGGAAGGCTATTTCTGAGGTAACCGCCCATAAGATAAGGCTTACCGGCAGTAATAATAAAGCATAAATGTAATTAAAGTTGTTTCATCAGGAGCTTTCATAAATAGAGTATCGATAGTTAATTTTCAGGTGTGGACTTTAAACCGGGGGGTTTTTTGCCGGAGATATCATGCCGGAATCCTGGAGAGGGGGTAATGTAGTTGTTAATAGATTTAAATAATATTGAAAAGGTTAAGGAGATTGATAGCCAGAAGGCCATTGAAACCACGGAAAATTATGACAGTCAGTTTCAGGAAGGTTTGAAACTCGGACAATCCATTGAGATTGAAGAACTACCGGACCGGATTGATAATATAATCCTGCTGGGGACCGGTGGGGGGTCAGCAATCACCGGGGGGCTTTTACAGTCCTACCTGTTTGATGAATTACCTGTTCCCCTGTATATAAATCAGGGTTATAATATTCCGGCCTGGGTCGATGAGAATACCCTGGTTTTAGTTGTATCCCATTCTGGTAATACTGAAGAGATTGTTAATTCCTTCAAACAGGCGGAACAGAGGGGAGCCTGTATCTTTATTCTGACCTCAGGGGGGATCCTGGGTGAAAAGGCCCGGGAGCAGGGAATACCCCATCTAATTGTACCCCGGGATATCGGCCATCCCCGCCGGGACCTTGGTTATATCTTTATCCCTTTACTTGCTTTGCTTAACAAACTGGGGTTAATTGAAGATAAAACCGGTGAGGTACTGGATTTGATAGAGCTATTCGGGGAATTAAAAAACCGTTACCGGCTTAAAACCCCCCTTGAGAAAAATCCGGCCAAACAACTGGCTGTTGATCTGGACAACTACATTCCGCTCATCTATGGTTCCCTGGATTATTATGATGTGGTAGCCTGGCGGTGGAAGAACCAGTTTGGAGAAAATGGTAAAAAGCTGGCCTTTTATAACGTTATCCCCAACCTGCACCATGATGAGGCCGTGGGATGGGAGATGGAAAAAGAGGTACTGGAGAGGTTTTACCTGGTGGTTTTAAGGGATTCAGAACTTGACCTGGATAATATTAAAAAACGCAAGGATGTTACCGTTGAAATCCTCAGAGAAAGGATCGGCAAGGTTATCGAGGTTTATGCTGAAGGTCATACCAGGCTGGCCAGGATGTTTTCTTTAATCTACCTGGGAGATTTTGTTACCATTTATCATGCAATTGCCAGGGGGATAGACCCGACACCGGTAAATATAATAGATTATTTTAAAAAGAAAATGATGGAGTGATTTTCATGGTAGTAACTGTTACCCTTAATACTTCAGTAGATAAGGCCTATATACTCAACCAGATGGAAACAGGTGGGGTAAACAGGGTCAAAGAGACCCGGAATACGGCCGGGGGAAAGGGATTGAATGTAGCCCGGGTTGCCCGGCAGCTCGGGACCCCGGTGAAGGCCATTGGTCTGGTGGGTGGTTATTCTGGAGAATTTATCTTAAAAAAACTGCGGGAAGAAGAGATTGACCATAATTTCCTTAAAGTAAGAGGGGAAACCCGCTCATGTATAAATGTAATTGAAAAGGAGCGAAAAAGGCAGACCGAGCTTTTAGAGCCGGGGCCTGTGGTTGATGCAGAAAGCCTGGAACGTTTTATTGACCTTTATAGGGAGGAGATAAAACCAGCCCGGGTGGTCTGCATGTCAGGTAGTGTACCCCGGGGTGTCCCGGCAGATATCTATAAAAGGCTTGTTGAAATAGCTAAAATTGCAAACAAAAAAGTTATCCTTGATGCCAGTGGGACCCTGCTGGAAGAAGGGATTAAAGGGGCTCCCAGTATTGTTAAACCCAACCAGGATGAAGCCGAAGCCCTTTTTGATATAAAAATTAACAGTATTTCTGACGCCAGACAGGCAGGGGAAAGGCTTCTGGATATGGGGGTTGAACTGGGGATAGTTTCCCTCGGTAAAGAGGGTTTTGTAGCTGTCAGCCCTGACTTTACCTACTATGTCAAACCACCGGAGATAGAGGTGGTCAATACAGTGGGATGTGGTGATTCCCTGGTGGCCGGTCTGGCCTGTGGCCTGGACAGGGGTGAAAGCCTGGAAGATATATTGAGACTGGGCAGTGCTGCCTCTGCTGCCAATGCCATGAATATGAAGACAGGCTATTGCCACAGGGAAGATGTAAACAATATTATTGATAGAGTAAAGGTTAGAGACATGTCATGCAATTATTCCAGTTAATAATATTATAAGTACATAACCTTTATAAGGATTTTCCTATATTTATAAACTTTAATAATTGGTTTCTCAACTGACAGAAATCAATTATGAAAACATTTAACTACATGATTACCATTTATAAACCTTTTTAGGGAAATTTAAAGTCATTTTTAAAAAGAAAACTATAAGCGGTAAAACTCTATAAGATAAATTTAAAAATGGGGAGGGGTGATTTAAGGTCTGTACCGGGTGATTTATAAGAGGATAGTTCACGGGTAAACTCTGGAGTTGGTCTGAATGTCAGGTTAGAAATCAGAAATATAAAAATAAAAAAACTTAAAAGGCTTTGGGAGGGAAATTAAATAATGACAAATAAAGCAAAAGGTTTAGTAGTATTACTGGTAGCGGTGATGGTTTTAGGTTTAAGTCAATTTGCCCTGGCTGATGATATTACCATAGGGGCTTCTTTACTGACACAGCAGCATCCCTTTTATGTCCAGCTAAAACAGGCTATGGAAAAAGCTGCTGACGATAATGGTGTTGAATTAATAGTTTCTATTGCCAATCAGGATTTAAACAAACAGATTTCTGATGTTGAAGACTTTATCGTCAGGGGTGTTGATGCTATTGTCCTGAGTCCGGTTGATTCCAAGGGTGTTGTCGGGGCTATTATTAAAGCTAAAAGGGCCGGCATCCCTGTAATCACTGTTGATATCTCTGCTGAAGGTGTAGAAGTAGATGCTCATGTTGCTACTGACAACTATTATGGTGGCAGAATCGCTGGAGAAACCATGGCTAAAGTTTTAAATGGAAAAGGACAGGTTGCCATTATTGACTACCCTGTAGTTCAGTCTGTAAGGGACAGGGTTGCCGGTTTTAAAGAAGCTGTCAGTAAATACCCCGGTATTGAAATTGTTGCTATTCAGCCCGGTATCACCAGACCTGAGGCTTTAAATACTGCCCAGAATATCCTTCAGGCCCATCCTGAAGTAGATGGTATCTTTGGTTTTGGTGATGACGCTGCCCTGGCTTCTGTAGTGGCTGTTAAATCTGCCGGTATGGAAGATGATGTTAAGGTAATCGGTTTTGACGGAATGGAAGAAGCCCGCAATGCAGTTAAGAAAGAAGAGTCCTTTGTAGCAGTTGTCTGTCAGTATCCCGGTGAAATGGGTCGTCTCGGATTGGAAACAGCTCTCAGGGTAATTAAAGGAGAAAAAGTTGAAAAAGAAATCCCGGTTCTACCCGGTCTTTTCACCAAAGAGGGAGAACAGAAAAAAGTAGTACTTGACTAGGCCCTAGCCCATATTTACTTTATATAATTGAGGTGCAGTCCGGTAAAAGTCTCTTTTACCGGACTGTGCACTCTTTAATTAAGTATACTTTTGAGGTGGTATTATGCCAGAAGATATAATTTTAGAAATGAAGGATATAACCAAAAGGTTTCCCGGGGTAACGGCCCTGAAGGATGTTTCTTTAAAACTGAAGAAGGGGCATGTTCACACCATCCTGGGGGAGAATGGTGCCGGCAAGTCAACTCTGATGAAGGTTCTGGCCGGGGTTCACACCGATTATGAAGGCGATATTTTTATCAAGGGTCAGAAAGTTTATTTTGAAAATCCTAAAGATGCCCAGGAAAAGGGGATAGCTATTATCTATCAGGAACTCAGTCTCTGTCCCAACCTGAGTGTCGGGGCCAATATTTTTGCCAACCGGGAGATGGTTAAATCAAATTTCCTGCTGGATGAGAAGAAAATCAATGAAGAAGCCAGAAAGATACTGGATCAGCTGGATGCCCGGATTGACCCCAGGACCATGGTTAAAGATTTGAGTGTTTCCCAGCAGCAGCTGGTGGAGATAGCCAAGGCTTTATCCCTTAAGGCTGAAATTATTATTATGGATGAACCGACATCTGCCCTGAGTGAGCGGGAGACAGAAAAACTGTTCGGGGTTATCGAAAGGCTGAAAAAACAGGGTGTCTCTATGCTCTATATCTCCCACCGGATGGATGAAATCTTTAAAGTGTCTGATGAAATAACTGTCCTCAGGGATGGACAGTATATCGGGACTGTTCCTGTAGAAGAGGCAGAAATCAATGAACTTATAAAAATGATGGCCGGGCGGGAGTTAAAAGATATTTACCCTGATAAAGACTATGATGTTTCTGATGAGACCATATTTAAGGTAAATAAACTTTCTAAAGAAGGATTATTTAATGATATCAACCTTGACTTGAAAAAGGGTGAGATTGTCGGGATATTCGGTCTGGTGGGTTCAGGCCGGACAGAGGTTGCCAAAACTATCTTTGGTATTATCCCCAAAGATAGTGGTCATATTGAAGTCAGGGGTAAAAAAGTGGATATTAATAACCCCACTGATGCTATTGATAATGGTCTGGCCTTTATCACTGAAAACAGAAAAGAGGAAGGCCTGGTCTTATTTAACAGTGTCAGTAAAAATGTTACCATGGTTACTTTAGACAAGATACTGAATAAGTTTAAGTTTCTGGATAAAAAACGGGAGGATTCAGTGGCCCGGAAGGCTGTTGATAGCCTGAGGATTAAGACCCCGGGGGTAAGCCAGAAGGTTAATAATTTGAGTGGTGGCAACCAGCAGAAGGTTGTCCTGGCAAAATGGCTTGAAGTTGACCCCGAGATACTGATCCTTGATGAACCGACCAGAGGAATAGATGTCGGGGCTAAACATGAAATCTACCAGATTATGAGGAAACTTGCAAGTAAAGGAACAGGTATTATTATGATTTCTTCCGAACTGCCTGAAATAATGGGCATGAGTGACAGGATCGTTGTCATGAGGGATGGTCAATTTGTTAAGGAGTTTGTAACATCCCGGACCACCCAGGAAGAAATAATGTTATATGCGACAGGGGGTAATAGAAGGTGAACAGAGTAGCTTCTAAAAAGAGGTTAAAATTCTTAGAGGGAGAGTTTATAAAGTCCTATGGAGGAATCTTACTGGGTTTAATAATTATATGTCTTATCTTTACAATACTTTCTCCCCGTTTTCTAAATATCAGGAATATCATGAATATCATATTACAGGTATCAATTATTGCTATTGCAGCCTTTGGGATGACTTTTGCCCTCATCATTGGTGGTATTGACCTGTCAGTTGGTTCAACCATTGCTCTGGTAGGGACAGTGGCTGCCTTCCTGTTAACTCAGGGCCTGCCTTTTTTGCTGGTGCTTTTATTAACCCTTGCCTTTGGGGCTATTCTGGGGTTATTTAATGGAACCATGATTTCAAAGCTCCATATTCCAGCCTTTATTGTAACGGTGGCTACCATGAGTATTTTCAGGGGGATTGCCTATCTGATAACCGGGGGTATTCCTATTGTAATTCAGGATGGTGTGTTCCTGGCCCTGGGTAATAACTCCTTTCTGGGGATTCCGATTCCGGTTCTGGTACTGCTGGGGTTATTTATTGTCACCGGTGTGCTCTTATCTAAAACTAAATTCGGACGCCATGCCTATATTACCGGTGGGAACGAGGAAGCGGCCAGGTTTGCCGGTATTAAAGTTTCCAATCTGAAAATTAAAATTTATGTTATCACCAGTTTAATGGCTACCGTCAGTGGTATTCTCCTTGCTTCCAGGCTTTATTCGGCCCAGCCCAATGCTGCCAGTGGCTATGAGCTTGATGCAATTGCTGCCTCAGTACTGGGTGGAACAAGCCTGAGTGGTGGTTATGGAACTATCTTTGGCACTTTAATCGGGGCTATTATAATTGGTGTTATCAATAACGGGATGAACCTTGTCAGTGTACCTTATTTTTACCAGTTAATTGTTAAAGGACTGGTTATCCTGGTTGCTGTATATATTGATGTAAGAAATAAATCAAATAGGTAAACAATATAAAAAAGAGAGAAACTTAAACAGGAAACTGATATTAAGAGATTCGGGAGAACACCACTAGAGGGGGGTTTACATGCCTGAAGTAATAACCATTGGTGAAGTCCTTGTTGAAGTAATGGCCAGGGAGATTAACCAGAAGTTTTCTGAGCCCGGGGAGTTTGTCGGGCCATTTCCCAGCGGAGCTCCGGCCATATTTATTGATCAGGTCGCCAAAATGGGAGTTAGCTGTGGGATAATATCAAAAGTAGGTAATGATGATTTTGGATACCTCAACCAGAAAAGGCTTGAAAAGGATGGGGTTGATACCAGTTATCTCGCTGTTTCAGACGAACATACTACCGGTGTTGCTTTTGTTACCTATATGGATAATGGTGACCGGGAATTTATTTTTCACTTAAAAGAAGCCGCCCCTGGCTATATAAGTGAAGATGATATTGATGAAGGATACTTTGAAGATTGTAAATACCTTCATTTGATGGGCTGTTCCCTATTTAATAAGTCTATACGAAAGGCCATAGGTAAAGCCCTGGACATAGCATCTGAAAAAGGGGTAAGGATATCCTTTGACCCCAACGTCAGAAAGGAGCTCCTTCAGGATAAGGAGATTAAGGACCTGTTTGATAGAATCCTGGATCAGTGTTATATATTTTTACCCGGGGAAGAGGAGCTTAAGTTTGTAACCGGGTATGACAGAGAAGAAGAGGCCATTCAGTATTTAAGGAATAAAGGTGTTGAAATAATTGCTGTCAAAAAGGGTAGAAGGGGCAGTAAGGTTTATACTGATGAAGTTACGTATACATTAAAACCCTTTAAGGTAGAGGAGGTTGATCCTACCGGGGCAGGGGATACATATGACGGGGCCTTGATAGCAAGCCTGGTTAACGGGAAGGGGTTTGAAAAGGCCTTACGGTATGCCAGTGCTGCCGGGGCTCTTGCTGTAACTACAAAAGGTCCCATGGAGGGGACCAGGACTGTTCCGGAATTAGATGAATTTATTAAATCACAACAGAAGATGTAAACATATGAACTGTTATTCCAGAATTAAAAAAGGGCAGGAAGGAAAAACTCTCCACATTGGTTAAGGTACAACGGTTTAAAGTCAGGTTAAGGGATAAGAGGTTTTATAAGAACCCTGAAATTATCCTGGCTTAATGTGGAGAGTTTTATTTGTCCTTATAGAAAAGTTCTATCATTTAAATTACTTGGCCACTTAATTTCTTTAACGGATAATAAATTTATAATTTATCTTGTAAATTAAAGATATCTTAAATTATTTAAATATCTTATAACTTAAATATCTTATAACTTAAAGCGATTAACGGCCTGTGAGAGTTCTTCTGCCATGCTGGCCAGTTCCCGGGCCGAGGCTGCTATCTCTTCGGTGGCGGCTATCTGTTCTTCACTGGAGGCTGAAACCTCTTCGGCATTACCGGCCACCTGTTCACTGACTTCAGCAATATTATCGATTACCCTTTCGACCTGGTCACTATCTTCGGCCATAAGGCTGGCCCGTTCTGTAATCCCCTTAATCAGGGAGCTTAAATTGGTAGCAGCACTGTTTATTTCATTAAAGGAATTACCGGTCTTTTCTATGATATTAACACTTTCGTCGACGGCATTTTCGGTATCATCCATTTTAGTGACAGCATCTTCAACACTACCCTGGATATCATTGATAAGGGTGGCAATCTGTTCGGTGGCCTTTGAGGATTCTTCAGCCAGTTGCCTGATTTCATCGGCGACCACACTGAAACCCTGGCCTGCCTGACCGGCCCTGGCTGCCTCAATAGCAGCATTGAGGGCAAGCAAATTGGTCTGGGCAGCAATACCATCTATTAGTTCAATTATATTACCAATTTCACGGGACATTTTCCCCAGGGAGTTAATGGTAGATGCAATCTCTCTTGAATTATCTTTAACATTGGTTATTTTTTCAACTGATGTTGAGATATAATTATTACCGTCTTTTATATTATCCATAACATTTTCAGCCTGGGTATTCATCTTTTCAGACAAATCTACTACTCCTTTAATCTGGTCTACCAGTGAGTCAACATTGTTCCTGCCATTATTTATCTGGGAGGCTTCCCTGTCGGCATCAGCGGCCACATTCTGGATGGAGATACTGACCTGTTCAGCGGTCCGGGCCAGGTCTTCACCTGATGATGAGAGGTCTTCGCTGGCAGAAGCCATTTTCTTTGAAACCCATACTACCTGGCCGATCATTTCCCTTAGATTACTGACAAGTTTATTAAAAAGCCCTCCCAGGGTAGACATTTCATCTGTATTGGCCATCCGGTACACTTTACATTCCTCACATGTTTTATACTTACCTTTTAGAATTTGCTGGCATGTAATTTCTTCACCGAAATCAGGGGCAAAACTACCAACATCCAACCAGCAGGAAACATTATCCTGGTTATAGTCAGGACAGTCTTCCTGGTCACAGTTGATAACCTCTGAACAGTTGATGTTTTTAATGGGGTATTGAACCGATAAGTCCCCCCGGGCCAGCCGGGAAAAGAGGTCATTAAATTTCTTGATTGGTGAGGTATACTGTCGGGAGAAGAAATAAACAACAACAATAACGATAGCCACAAATATCAGGGTAAACCATACTATTTTTTCTGCCTGGTCTCTAATTCCGCCAAAGACCTCACTTTCCTTGATTTCAGCTACGATAACCCAGTTAAGCCCCTTAATATTCAGGGGGGCAAAAGAGCTTAATACCCTATGTCCTCGAGGACCCTCAATAATTCTTTCCCCTTCTTTTCCCTTGAGGGCCAGTCCGACGGCCTCGGTATCAATCTTTGTCTTTAACATGGTATTTTCCTTAACAAACCTGGAGTTGGACCTCATTAACTGATCACTGCCAACCAGGTAGGTTTCCCCGGTTTTGCCGAGACCAGTAGTTTCTCCCATAATGGCATCTATTTTTTTATCAGAAAGCTCCAGGGCTACAATTCCCTTGACATTTCCCCAGTTGTCTTTAACAGGGGCGGCGACAAAGCAGGCCGGTGCATTTAAGGGGCCGTATAGTTCATAATCGGACAGGACCTGATTTTTCAGGGCTTTCTCAAAAATTCGTCCCAGGTTGGTCTTGCTGTAGGGGCCTTTAATCAGGTTGGTTCCCAGGTCTTTCCTTCCGGCAACGGAGTAGATAATATCCCCCTTTTTGTTAATCAACATAAGGTCAGCATAACCGTATTTTTCTACATAGTTCTCCAGAAAGGGGCTATAGTTTTCAGCTACTTTTTTATAATTGCTGGAATTTAGTCCTATGTAGATGAAAGAGGAGTTGAGCTTTGATAATCCCTCCTGAACGGCAACTGATTTACTCAGAATATTTATATTGTTAAGCCTTTCTCTGAAGAAATCTTCTATCTGATTCTTTTTTATAGTCCTAATATTCTTGAGTTTATTAAAATGAATATTCTCTATGGAGTTCTGCATACTGGTAAAGGTTATAAGGGTGGAGATGACGATAGAAACAACGGTGATAGTGATAACCATAAATAATAATTTCCCCAATAGCCCCAGCCGGGGAAGTTTGATAAACAAATAAACCCCCTCCTTTAAATTAGTCTATTAAAACGTTTGCATATATAACAAATTAAAATATTTGCATATTTCTACTATTTATTTCGTCATAAAACTAAAAAATCCCTTCTTTTTGGGAGAAATTTGCCGAAGTTAAATATGGATCGATGAAATATGCGGACTGTCATGATTGTGATAAACAGGGACTTTACTGCCCGGGATGTCCTGTTTGATGAGGTGATATACACGGTGGCTGGAAAAGTGATGCCACAAATTCTTGAACCATTAATAAGGGGGTTGAATCTGTTGAAACCCTCTTATAAGAGTGTTATAATAGTGTAGAAATAAAAATAATATACTGTTATATAAAAATTTTTAGAAACAGGGAGGAATTTTAGTGATTAAACCACATGGAGGTAAACTGGTAAATAGAATCGTAGAAGGGGCAAAGCGGGAAGAACTTATAAAAAAAGCTGGAGAGATGCCCCGGATTATGTTAAACCGGGATGAGCTTACCGCGGTAGATAATATCGCGACTGGCCTCTTTAGCCCCCTTGAGGGTTTTCTAACCAGTGAAGACTATAACCGGGTAGTTGAAGAGATGCGCCTGGCTGATGGAACTGTCTGGAGTATTCCAGAGGTTCTGGGGGTGACCAGGGAGGAAGCTGATAACCTCAAAGAGGGCCAGGATGTTGGTTTATACTTTGAGGAAGATGATGAGCTATATGCTATCCTGCATCTGGAAGAGAAATATACCTGTGACCCGGAACGGGAAGCAGAACTGGTCTATGGAACCACTGAGGAAGAACACCCGGGTGTCAAAAATGTCTATAAACGGGATGAAATATTATTGGGTGGTAAGATAAGCCTCATTAACAGGCTTAAGTATGATGACTTTAATAATTACCGACTGACACCTGCCGAAACCAGGGAGAAAATAAAGGAAAAAGGATGGCAAACGGTAGTTGGTTTCCAGACCAGAAACCCCATTCACCGGGCTCATGAATACTTACAGAAATGTGCCCTGGAGACGGTTGACGGCCTTTTCTTAAGTCCTCTTGTGGGAAGGACCAAGGCCAGTGATATTCCTGCCGATATCAGGATTAAGAGCTATGAAGTTGTGCTGGATAAATTCTATCCCCGTGACCGGACCATGATGGTTGTTTTCCCGGCTGCGATGCATTATGCCGGCCCCAGGGAAGCTATATTCCATGCCCTGTGCCGAAAAAATTATGGTTGTACCCATTTTATTGTGGGGCGTGACCATGCCGGGGTTGGGGATTATTATGGTACATATGATGCCCAGAAGATTTTTGATGAATTTGACCCTGAAGAGATCGGGATTACCCCCCTCAAATTTGAATATTCTTTTTACTGCAAAAAATGTGGCGGCATGGCCAGTGGCAAGACCTGTCCTCATTCCGCCGATGACCACATCTTCTTGAGTGGAACCAGGGTTAGAAAGCTCCTCAGGGAGGGTAAAAAACCTCCAAAGGAAATGACCCGTCCTGAAGTGGCTGAGGTTTTAATTCAGGGCATGCAGCAATAAATAACTCATGCAGCAATAAAAAACTAGTTTTCTTTATCTTTAAAAAAACTATTTTTGTAAATTTAATTTTATTTATAAACTTTTAATTATAGCCGGTTACATTGAATAACCGATTATGATCAATATAACTCAGTTAATTTAGAAAGGATTTAATAAAGGAGGAAGTAATAATGCGAAATCAAAAGGGAGTAACTGTCTGGTTTACCGGTTTAAGCGGGGCCGGTAAAACCACTGTTGCCAGAGAAGTAGAAAGGCAATTAAAAGAAAAAGGCTATTATGTCCAGAGGCTTGATGGTGATATTGTCCGTCAGCATTTAACCAGGGATTTAGGATTTACCAAGGAAGACAGGGATGAAAACATCAGAAGAAACAGTTTTGTAGCTAAATTACTTACCCAGAATGATATCATTACCCTGTGTTCATTTATTTCGCCTTACCGTAAGGCCCGCCAGACAGCCAGGGAAATAATAGGTGAATTCATTGAGGTTTATGTTAATGCTCCCCTGGAAGTCTGTGAGGACAGGGATGTTAAAGGGCTGTATGCCAAAGCCAGGGCCGGGGAAATTGATAACTTTACAGGCATTTCCGATCCTTACGAACCACCACAAAATCCAGATCTGGAACTGAGGACCGACAAAGAAACTGTGGAAGAAAGTGCGAGTAAGGTAATTGAATACCTTGAAGAGAAGGGTTATATAAATTTGCCTGAGGATGTTCTGGCAGGTTAATGTAGGCAAGACAACATAAAAAATAAAGGTGAGACCAGTATTAAAATAAAATAAATTATACACTAAAAAAAGAGGGGATATCCCCTCTTTTTTTTTATTGGTATGCTAGCTTTACAAGTATTTTTATAATGTTTATTGATCTGGCTTTAGCTTTAGACAAAAATGGCGTGACGGGTTTTTCCAGGTCTTAAAAAACCCAACTTATGTCCTGGAAATAATGTAAAAAATTTTATTATATTTCGCAAAAGGTATATTTTATTCCAGTAAATTCTTACCACGATATCATCATATACCCATAATACAATATTTTATATTTAATTTAAACTATTACATACAGTGTGTTCTACATAAATCAGTAAAATCCTGCATTTTTATATATTTGACTGAATTCATTAGGACTTTGGCCCTATTATTGTTATTAAAATTTTACCTTAAAGTATATAAATTAAATATTTATTTCCTTAGCATATATTACAAAAAATATATAATAATTTTATTAGTAACTTAAAATGTAAAAATATTAAAATATAATTTACATAATATACCTTTTGCGAAATTTATAATTAAATATTTGAATTAATATATTAATATTTATAGTAAATAGGTTAATTGCATAAAAATGACGGAGCAAGTAAATACTGTTATTTATTACCCTGAGAGAGGGGTGGTTCTATATTGCAGGAAGTAATACAGTCAAAAAATGTTAAAGGAAGAGTAATAGAATTAGTGGACTGGCTGGATTGTGTTTTTAAAAATAGTATTGAGGTCCTGAATGGTATGATTGAACATACCGGGTTTCTTTATGGCCAAATTTCTGACAGGTTACCTTTATTAGAAGAAAAGGTTGATAATACAGCCAAAGAAATGGAGTCACTCACAGATTTTTTTATTGAAAATAATAGTGAACATAATTTTAGTAAGGTAACCAGGGTTGTCAATGACTTTAAAACAAAAATTGAACAGGTTTATAGTTCACTTTCAGCTAGAGATGAGATATCGAGCATGCTGGAAGGTTTTTTACTAAATAATAGTAATGATGAGCAGGCCAGAATTTTACAGGTTCTGCAATTAATTAAGGAGCTAGAGTCTGTTCTTAATCAGCTTCATATATTATCAATTAATGCAAATATTGTTGCCTTTAAATCGGGTAACAATGGGGCGGGTTTTAAAGTTATTTCTGATGAGATAAATAACCTGTCACAAAAGATAAAAGATAGATATCGGGTAATTGAGAACAATATTAAATCGCTTCATAACTGGCATGGTAATTTTACAACCGGTATTAAACAACTGGTTTCAGAGGAAGAAAAAATTGCTTTAGATTACCGTAATAAACTTGAAAGTATTTTTAATAATATATTTAATGCCCTTTATGATATATCAGAAAAATTAAAAGAAGTAACTGATAGTATAAATAAAGCTATCAATCCTGTTTATGATATAATAATTCTTCTTCAGAATCAGGACATTATAAGACAGAATGTTGAAAACTTGATTAAAATTATTGGAAAAACAAGGAAGGAAGTAAGTTATTTAAAAAAAGCTGATTTAACAGACCCTGTCGAAATAGAAAAAGTATTTGACGTATTAACTTTTTTAACTGATGTATCTGGACTCGGGCAGAAATTGATGGATAACATTATAAACCAGTTATATGATTCCCTGTTTGCCATTCAGAACAGGCTTGAAAACATGGAAAAGCGACTCGAAAGGTTAATGGAGAATAATTCCCCAGACCTTTTTTTTAGTATAAGTGACTTAGAAAGTGGGGGGATGACATCAAAAATAAGTTTTATTTTTCACAAACTTATGGATTTTATTCCCCGCCTTAACAGGAAACTATCATGCCTTTTAGAAGAATACCTTAAGCTGGTTGATGGAAGTAGTGGTTTTTTTAACAATATGGATGGTATTGAGAATGGATTTAATGAGATTATTACTATCAGTGACTGGTTTTGTAAAATTAAACTCCTGGCGAAAATTGAATTTACTAAAATGGAAAATAGAAATATTTTTACTGGGGCTATAGAAAAAGCTATTGATGATGTTATTAACACTAGCAACAGGAATAACAGGATATATACAGATTTAAAAAATGAACTGGAAGATGAATATGGTCAATTTCTGAATTTAGCAAACGGTAATATAGAGAGTATTAGAAAAGCAATCCAGATTATTGAGGAGTCAGAGGAAGAACTTAAGCTTTCAATTAAACTGATTGGCAGTACGGTTGAGGATTTTCGTTCTGCTGTGCTGGTACTGGTGAAAGAAGTTGCAGAAGTAAATGGAAACATAAAAAATGCTTTTGCCTTGAAAGAAGATGGGCAAAAAATAATTGCTTATTTTAAAGAAGTAAAAGAAGAGGTGGATAAATTTAAAAATGGGTACCTGATTGGGTTTAAATTAAATAACCAAAAAGGGAGTAATGACAGGTTAAATGACCTTGTTAATGAATTTACCAGTTATCTGGAAAGAAAAACGGCCAGTGAAGAGCTTTCGGATCTGAATATTGATGTGGGTAGTGAAGGTGGGGAATTAACTCTGTTTTAGTCCTGATAAATGTTTATTTCTTAAATTTAAAAGAACTTTTATTTTCAAAATTGGTTTAGCTTTATAACAGGGTTTAAAAAAATTGAAAAAAGGGAGGGAGTTTTGTGGACACCAATGGAACTATTATTGCCCCTTCTGAATTAACAATCTATACAGTACACAAATTTAAAGAGAAATTATTAGATGTGTTACAGAAGACAGATGAAATTATTATTGACTGCAAAGAATTGCAAACAGTAGATGGTGCTGGAGTTCAATTGTTGCTATCATTGAGGAAGAGTGTTGATCAGTTAACCCTGAAAAATTCTGTAAAACCACTTATTGAGGCCCTTGAACTAGCAGGATTGGACTGGCTCCTGGATGGGGGTGTTGAGGTTGGCAAAAAAAATCATGGTTATTGATGATTCTAAAACTGTACGGGCTTCAGTCCGATATGCCCTGGCCAGACACGGCTATGAAGTTATTATGGCTGAAGACGGGCAGGAAGGTTTAGATATCCTGAAAGAACAATCCAGAGAAAAACCCGGGATGATTATTACTGATGTTAATATGCCCCGGATGGACGGGATAACCTTCATTAAAGAGGTTAAAAAAGAAAAGCAGTTTAAGTTTATTCCTATTCTTGTCCTGACAACAGAGTCCCAGGAAGAAATGAAGTTAAAGGGAAAAGAAGCCGGGGCGGCAGGGTGGCTTGTTAAACCATTTAAACCTGAACAGCTAATTAGTGTTGCCAGAAAGTTTATTAAATAGAGGGAGGGGGGAATAAATGACTGAAGGAGACCTGCTTAATACCTTTATTGAAGAGGCAAAGGAATTACTGGATAAGATGGTAGTAGACCTGCTTGAGCTGGAGGCAAAACCAGGTGATATGGATTTGATTAATAACATTTTCAGGGGGATGCATACTCTGAAAGGAAGTGCCAGTCTAACAGGCCTTAACGATATTGCTAATTTTGTTCATCATTCTGAGGATTTACTGGACCAGGTCAGAAGAGGATGTATTACAGTAAATGATAAGGTTATTAATTTATTACTCACATGTACTGACCTGATTGGAGAAATGGTTGAAGCGCTAGGTAATGATGATGTGCAGGTTAAAAATGAGAAAGTTGAGTCTATTATATGGGAAATTAAAAAGTTGTTGAAGGATCAAACAGAACATACTCCTTCTGAGGAAGGAAGTCTTGGAGATAATCTACATAATTTTGGTACAGGGGAAAGATGTTACCGTATTAAACTCGATTTCAATCCCAATTTATTTGAAACAGGTACAGACCCCTTGATGCTTGTCAGGGAACTAAGGGAATTTAGTGACATATTGATGGTGGCAGTCAATTATACCAGGGTACCTGACTTATACAACCTTGATCCTGAATTATGTTATCTTACATTAACTATCTTAATTAAAACCGGGGTAGGAATTGATAGGATAAAGGATGTCTTTATTTTTGTTCAGGTTGATAATAAGGTAGAAATTGAAGATATCACAGAAAATTTCTCTGACAATATTGACATTTCCCTGTCAGATAAAAAGACAGGTGAAATACTGGTTGAGAGAGGGATTGTTGAAGAAGAAGATATCACACAGGCCCTTGCAAGGCAAAAAAAGATTGGAGAAATATTAACTGAGGAAGGAAAGGTAAGCAGGGAACAGGTTCAGAGGGTTGTTTATGACCAGCACAAAAGTCGGGCGGTAAAGGAAAAGAGTACTATTAAGGTAGATACGCATAAACTGGAGTCCCTAATGAATTCTATGGCTGAACTGGTAATTGCCCAGGCCAAGGTCAGGGAATTAGTTATTCATAGAACCGACAGGTCTGAAAATGAGATAATGACTGCCTTAAATTCGGTTGATAAAAGGATACGTAACCTGCAGGAAGATATTATGAAAGTAAGAATGGTTCCCATTGGTAATACATTTCTTAGGTTCAAAAGGCTGGTCAGGGACCTATCACGAGAACAGGGAAAAGAAATCAATCTGGAAATAAGGGGTAAAGAGACTGAACTGGATAAAATTGTTATTGAACGAATCTATGATCCTTTAAAACACATGATCAGGAATTCAGTTGACCACGGAATAGAACCACCTGAAGAAAGAGAAGCATTGGGAAAAAACAGGGTTGGTACGATATCATTGAATTCTTATCATCAGGAAGGGAATATCATCATTGAGGTTGCCGATGACGGTAGGGGTCTGGATAAAGAGAAAATACTGGATAAAGCTATCAACCGGGGGGTAGTCGATGAAGACCAGGAACTGACAGAACAGGGAATCTACCGGCTAATATTCGAACCAGGTCTTTCCACAAGTGAAGAAGTTACAGAGACTTCAGGACGCGGGGTAGGAATGGATGTAGTCAGGAATAATATTGAACAGCTTAGAGGTACTATTAATATATTTAGCAACCCGGGCGAAGGGACAAGGTTTAAAATAAAACTCCCGCTGACACTGGCAATAATTGATGGAATGAATGTTAAAGTCGGAGATGAACAGTTTATTATACCGTTGAATTCTATAGTTGAGTTTATCAGGCCACTACCTGAGCATATAAAAACAGTTAATGGCAAGGGAGAGGTAGTTAAAGTCAGGGACGAATATATAACTTTGAGCAGGCTCTATAAATTGTTTAATTTAAAGGGCAGTAAAACTGACCCAACCGAGGGTATACTGGTTATCTTACAGGATGAAAACCGCAAACTCTGTTTGCTGGTCGATGAAATTGTTGGCCAGCAACAGGCAGTGGTGAAAAGTATGGAAGATAATTATACATTTATTGACGGAATTGCAGGAGCAACTATTATGGGTGACGGCAGGGTTGCCATGATACTGGATGTATCTACTATTATCAGGATGGCTGTTAATTAAATGAAGGGGGGGACTTATTTATGAGTGGGGAAGCAAGGGGAAAGCAGGATAATACACTGGATATACTGAACCAGCAGTTAACCAGTATATCTGCTGAGAACCAGTTTTTGACTTTTAAAATTGAAGAAGAGGAATATGGGGTAGATGTATTAAGGGTTCAGGAGATTATCCGTTACCATGAACCTACTAAAATACCCAATACTCCAGACATTATTAAAGGGGTAATTAATTTCAGGGGTGAGGTTATTCCGGTTATAGACTTAAGGAAGAAATTTGGTTTTCCCTACAGGGAGTATGACAATTTTACTGTCATTATTGTTCTGGAAGTAAGAGAAAAAATACTGGGTATAATTGTTGATCAGGTGTCAGATATACTCAGTTTTTCAAGTGAGGATATCCAGAGAACCCTGGAGTTTAGCTCTGATATCAATGTAGAGTTTATTGATGGTATGGCAAAACTTGATGAGAGGCTTATCATGCTATTAAAGCTTGATATGTTGCTTAACTTTAATGAACTGGGTGCTATTAATAGACTTGGGGAAAAGATTGATAGTGAAGATGAAGGTAACAGGGACGTTGAAACTGATAATAATAATGAAGATGATGAAAATAGTGACAGTAAAATTTATTTACCTGAAAAAGACGATGAACGGGTTGATAACTGCAGTAATTCCTGATGAGAGACCATAATATGGATAAGGAGCATAATAACATTATAAGGCGGGAAGGTCAGGATATGGGAAAAGAGGGCATACGGGGAGTAAAGGCAGAGATGAGTGATGAAATATTTCAGAAAATCAGCAAACTCGTCCATGAGAAAATTGGGTTAAAACTTACTGATAAGAAAAAGTATATGGTCTATTCGCGGCTTTCCAGACGTTTGCGAGAGCTGGGGTTAACTAATTTTAATAAGTATTATCAGTTACTTAAAAAAGATACCAGTGAGCTGGAAGAGCTTATTAACCTTCTGACTACTAATGTCACTAATTTTTTTCGGGAAATTCATCATTTTGCTTTTCTCAAAAACAGGGTTTTTACTGAACTGAAGCAGGAAAAACATAATAAAAAAATTAGGGTCTGGAGTGCGGGCTGTTCAAGTGGTGAAGAAGCCTATAGCCTGGCAATAATTCTTTATGACCATTTTGGCCCTGAATGGGATATAAAGATTCTGGCTACTGACATAAATACTGAGGTTTTGAATATGGCAAGAGAGGGTATCTATAATTACCAGCAGGTAAAAAATATACCCTATAATTTATTGTCCAGATATTTTTTAATGGGAACAGGGGACAATGAAGGTCTTTTTAAAGTAAAGGATGATATTAAGAAGTTAATTGTTTTTAAAAAGTTAAATTTGAATTCTGGTAGTTATCAGATTGAGTCAAAACTAGATTTTATTTTCTGCCGTAATGTGTTTATTTATTTTAACCATAAAATTAGGGCCAGGATACTTGAGCATTTTTATAGACTTCTCAAGGATAATGGTTATTTATTTTTAGGACATTCTGAATCTATAAATAACAGTAGAGCAAAAAACAACCGATGGAAATTAGTCTGGCAGACAACCTATCAGAAAACAGGCAAGGGTGAAAGAGATGGAGCATAAAAGATTGGGTAGAAGGGAAGTTAAAACTATTTTCGCCGGTGAATTTTACGTTACAACTAGTAGTGATGTTATTATTTCTACTCTGCTGGGTTCCTGTGTTGCTGTCTGTTTAAGTGATGATTTTAATTCTGTATATGGTATGAATCATTTTATGTTACCAACCAGAGTCCGTGAAAGTAATAATGTTTATTCTGGAAAATATGGTGAAGATGCAATGGAGTTACTAATTACGGAAATGGAGAAGAGGGGGGCGCGGATTAATTATATGACCGCTAAGGTGTTTGGTGGAGGACAGGTTGCAGGAACAACCCATAGTAATGTGGCCCGGGCAAACATTAGACTGGCAATACAATTTTTAAAAAAGAAAGGTATACCCATTATTGCCAGGGATGTTGGGGGGAAACATGGCAGGCAGATATATTTCTGGCCCCGTAAAAATGTCTTTTCACGAAAAATCAAAATGACTGAAATAAAGGATGTATCAGTTAATGAGTAAAATCAGGGTTTTAGTAATTGATGATTCTCTTATGGTAAGAAAAATATTAACAAACACCCTGGAAAAGGATAATAACATTACTGTGGTTGGTACTGCCAGAGACCCCTATGAAGCTGTAAGTAAAATTACCTGTTTAAAACCTGATGTTCTAACGCTTGATGTAGAGATGCCCAGAATGAATGGACTTGAGTTCCTTAAAAAGCTTATGTCTTCCCATCCTATGCCAGTTATTATGGTGAGCACCCTTACTACCAGAGGAAGTGAAATTACTCTAAAGGCATTAAACGAAGGGGCAGTTGATTTTGTTGCCAAGCCGTGTATATTTGGTAATAAGGAAAGGCAAATATTTCAACAGGAGATTATTAACAAAGTTAAGGTTGCTGCCAGGGTAGATGTGAGGAAATTGACCAGTTTTCGATACAGGACATCTACTGTTAGTAAGAAGGTTAACAAGCTAAGATACAGCAATTTACTTTCAAGGTATATCATAGGAATCGGGGCTTCTACTGGTGGGGTGAAGGCGATTAAGTATATTCTACCAGGGTTCCCCAGGGAATCTCCTGGTATAGTAATTGTACAGCATATGCCAGGCGGGTTTACCAATTCTTTTGCCCGGCTGTTAAATAACATAAGCACTCTTGATGTAAGGGAGGCTGCAACCGGTGATATTGTCAAACCGGGAACAGCCTTTGTGGCCCCGGGCGGTTATCATCTGGAGGTATTAAAAAAAGGGCATAACTTTTATATAAGGCTAAATAAAAATAAAAAAATTCACCACCAGCGCCCTGCTGTAGATGTAACCTTCAAATCAATGGCAGAATGTGCCGGGAAAAACGCCATCGGTGTCCTGCTTACAGGTATGGGCCAGGATGGTGCCAGGGGTTTAAAGAAAATCAGGCAAGCAGGTGGTTATACACTTGCCCAGGATAGGGAAACGGCGACCATTTTTGGTATGCCCAGAAAAGCTATTGAAATAGGTGCTGTTGACGAAGAGGTTTCAACCGGGGAAATAGTCGATAAGATATTTTTAAAATTAAATAATAACCACAGGTAGTCATTAAATCTTTTATAATAAGGGGGTAACAATATGTTTAAATTTTTCAAAGAACGCCTTACAGTCAGGAATAAATTGTTGACTTTTATACTGGTGCCTTTACTTGTTATTCTTGGAGTTGTTTTATTTGTTAATTATAATTCTACTGTGGACCATGTAGTGGAGATTGTTGAGGAAAATGGTAACCAGCAGGTTGAGGCTATGGCCAGGCTGGTGAATAACTGGATTGAAGCAAAGGTTAATGAAGTCAAGGTTTTATCTAAAGCAATAGACCTGAAAGAGGGCTGGAATTTAAATCAGGAATCAGGCTGGTTATACATAAAAGAATTAGAGAGGAAATCACTTGAAGGAACATATGAAAATATTTTACTGATGGATTTAGAGGGTAATACCTGGACTACCCAGGATAATAAAATATATGATTATACAAATAGAGACTTTTTCCAGAAGGTGAAAAAGACTGACAGTCTTTATATCAGTGACCCCATCCATTCCCGCCTGACCAACCAGGATGTCTTTGTTATTGCAGTCCCGGTAAAAGATAACACCGGGAAGACGGTGGCTATTGTCGGGGGGACGGTATTATTAAAACCACTACAAAATATTGTAAACGACTTTAAACTCGGGGAGACCGGTTATGCCTACCTGGTAAAAAGTGATGGAGTTGTAGTTGCTCATCCAACCCAGTCAATGGAGTTGAATTTACTAAATGATCAGACAAGCACCCAGAAGTTGATAGAAATAACCAGGAAAATGATAGCAGGAGAAACCGATAGAGATAAATATACATACCAGGGTGTAGAAAAGTATGTATTCTACCATCCGGTTGAATGGGTAGACTGGTCACTTGGTCTTACTGTACCGGTAGAGGAGTTAACTGTAGCAGCCCGGGAACTGACACAACAGTCAATTATAGGTTATCTGGCTCTGTTTATAATTATTTCCATAATTGTTTACCTTGTAACTGGCTCAATTGCCAAAATAATCTATAATATTCAGAAGGTATTAGGTAAGGTTGCTGATGGGGATTTTACTGACAAGGTACATGTAAAGAGTAATGATGAACTGGGGAGAATGGCTGAAGATCTTAACAGGACCATCGATAATCTTGAGGATATGCTAAACAGGGTCAAAAAGGCATCGGCAGGGGTAACTAATTCTTCCAATGAAATAGCTGAAGGAAACCAGGACTTATCTCAGCGAACCCAGGAACAGGCTTCTTCCCTTGAAGAAGTGTCTGCAACCATTGAAGAGGTATCATCAGCCATTGAAGAGGTTGCTGCCAGCTCTGAAAATGCAGAAAATCTGGGTGAAAAAACAATGGATGTCGTAAAACAGGGGTCACGGGTTGTTGAAAAGACAATGCAGTCAATGTCTGAAATTACGGCAAGCAGCAAACAGATAGCTGATATTATTACCACGGTTAACGACATTGCCTTTCAGACCAATTTGCTGGCATTAAATGCTGCTGTAGAGGCAGCAAGGGCTGGAGAACACGGTAAAGGATTTGCTGTTGTGGCAGCAGAGGTCAGGAACCTGGCCGGTAGGACAGCAGAGTCTGCCGGTGAGATCGAAAAATTAATTACCAGTATTATTAAACAGATTGAAGATGGTAATCAGCTAGTTGACAGGACCGGCAAATCATTAAATGAAATCGTTGAATACGGTAAGCAGACCACCCAGGCCATTAAAGAAATAGCTGCAGCTATGCAGGAACAGGCTTCTGCCGCTGAACAAATTCAAACATCGGTCAGTGAGCTGGACCAGGTGACCCAGCAGAATGCAGCCCTTGTGGAAGAGATTGCCAGTGCCAGTGAATCACTCAATGACGAGTCTGAAGAGATGATGGCTCTGGTCAGGAAGTTTAAGTTAAATACTACTGATGAGGTGTCTGGGGAGGGTGATAATGGTAGCAAATTGAAACAGGCCATGAATAATAAGGGTGAAAAAGGTTTATTACTGGAAAGGGAAGAAGAGATTAAGTTTAATGAGGACGATTTTGAAAAATTTTAACAGTCGATTCACTGAATATATACCCCCGGCAGAATTATTACACTGCCCCGGGGGTATTTTTTATTAAGGGGGAGACTTAGCTAAAGGTTTTTCTAACCTGATTTTTAAAACTGTCAAAGATATATTTCTTTGAATAAACGTTAGAACAGTTCTAATAATACCAATATTGAAATAATCATTAATAGACCAAACTATCTATCTGGGGGAATACTTATGAAAAACATCAGTGTTGACAAAATTCTGACCTGGTTGACCCTGGGTATTATCCGGTTTGTGTATGTCAGGGAGGGCACCAATGTTATTATAACCAGATTCGGAAAATATGTCAGGACCCTGAAACCTGGCCTGAACTGGTTCCTTTCCCTGTCTGGATTATTAGGGCAGATACATTATTACTATGTTACTGACCCCAATACCCTTGAAGTAAAACACACCCATGAAATAGATATGAAGGAGATTGTATTTGATTTTCCCAAAGAAAAGGTAATCTCAAAGGACAATGTAGAATTTAAAGTAGATGCAATTGTTTTTTTCAGAGTTGTAGAACCGAGAAAAGCGGTCTTTAATGTCAATGATTATGTTAAGTCCCTTCAGCTTACTATTCGTTCTATACTGAGGGATGAAATTGGACGGTATAACCTGGAGCAGGTGTACTGTAGCCGGGGGAAAATATCACGTAACCTCGAAGTAGAAGCAGATAAAGCCGTAACTAACTGGGGTCTTGATGTAACCCAGCTGGAGATTAAGGAGTTTGAACTGGGGGATTTTGCCCGGGAATTGATTGAACAAAAGCAGGAGGAACTGGAGAAGAGAAAACAAATACTCAGGGCTGAAGGATTAAAAGAGGCTAAAATTCAGGAAGGAGAGGCCTTAAAGGCATATGCCGAGATGGAAGCGGAGGCAATCAGGATCAAGGCCCGGGCCCGTGCTGAAGCTGAAAAATATAAATTTGATGCTGAGGTCTATGGTTATAAGAAAATTGCGAAGATAATTAAAGAAGAACCCACTATTCTAACCAATTATTTTCAGTTACATAATGCCGAAAAAATAAGTCAAAATCTGGGGCAAGGGCAGGCGACTACTGTCTTTTTGCCCAGTGATATGAGGTTGATGGTCAGGGCTTTGAATGTTTTTAATGAAAGTAAAGATTTAAATGATAATATAAGTAATAAAGAAATGGAGAATAATAATCAGACTCAAGTTTAGCTATACCCTGACTCCGGCTTATCTAAGCCTTATCTAAAAATTATATAAATTTAAAAAAGTCCCTTGACTTTGGAAGAATATTTAATTATAATAATTTTAGTAATAAATATAAATAATATTTGTTATGTACTATTTTTTAGGTATAACGTAAACGTTTACTAAAATGCAAATGAATATTTACATAAACAACATTAACTAATATTAAAAATGAAAATAACATTTACTAAATTGATATTTACTAAATTTATACTTACTAAATTGATATTTACCAAATTAATATTTACTAAATTAACCAATATTATATAAGGGGTTTTAGGGATATGAAACCTACCATTAAAGATGTTGCCAGAAAAGCCAATGTGTCGGTGGCTACTGTATCCCGGGTTTTAAATAACCAGCCCGGGTATTCTGTGGAAACTGAAAAAAAGGTCCTTGAGGCTATAGATGAACTTGGATACCATCCCAATGCCCTGGCCCGGGGGCTGGTTGGGAAAAGGACAAAAACGCTGGGGGTTTTAATCCCGCGGATATCCAACATGGTTAGTTCTCAGATAATGAATGGTATTGAAGATGCGGCCCATAAAAACGACCACAGTGTCATTATCTGTAATACCGATAATGATGGGCAAAAAACGATGGTATATCTCGATGTGTTGCGGGAAAAGCGGGTAGATGGAATCATTGTTGTCAGTGAAATGTTGACTGAGGAATATGCCAATAAACTGGTAGAATTAAAGGTTCCGGTGATCTTGATTTCTACTATAGATGAAACAGGACAATTCCCCCATATAAAAGTCAATGATGAACAGGCTGCTTATCAGGCTACTGAATACCTTATCAGTAAGGGTCATAAAAATATAGCCATGATAAGCGGTACCCCGGAGGATATGGTTGCCGGTAAACCCAGGCTTGATGGATATAAGAAGGCTTTAAGGGAAAATGGACTACCGGTTAAAGAAGAGAACATAGTCTTTGGAGATTTCTGGTTTGACAGTGGTAAGGAATGTATGGAAAGACTTTTAAACAATAATCAAGGTATTACGGCCATTTTCGTGGCCAGTGATGAAATGGCGGCCGGGGCTTTATCGACCGCTTATAAATCCGGAATCAGGGTACCTGAAGATATATCTATAATCGGATTTGATAATACCCAGCTTGCTGAAATGACTATTCCACCACTGACTACAGTCAGTCAGCCCTTTTATCAAATGGGTTATAAGGGCTTAAAGCTCTTATTAAAAGCAATAAAAGGAAAGGAAGTAAATAGTGCCATTTTACCTCATGTTATAGTGGAAAGGGAAACAGTTAAAAAAGTTTGATTATGTTAAAATGGGGGTGTTATTTTTAAGGAAAACAGGCATATAGGTTTTAGTGAGGTATTAAAATTATTTAAGTGTTTAGTAAACGTTTACTCAAATAAAAAATGGGGGACTGTAATATTTCTTAAAATAAAAATAGTTAATAATGGAGGGATGGCCTATGGAAAGAAAATGGTGGAAAGAAGGGGTGGTTTATCAAATTTACCCCAGGAGTTTCAATGATAGTAATGGTGATGGTATCGGTGACCTGCCGGGTATTATCGAAAAACTGGATTACTTAAAGGAGCTGGGGGTAGATATTATTTGGTTATGCCCTGTTTATAAATCCCCCAATGATGATAATGGTTATGATATCAGTGATTATTATGATATTATGGATGAGTTCGGAACAATGGAGGATATGGATAAACTAATTGAAGGGGTCCATAAGCGGGGCATGAAGTTAATTATGGACCTGGTGGTCAACCATACCTCTGATGAACACCCCTGGTTTCAGGAGTCGAAATCATCTAAAGATAACCCTTATCGCGACTTTTATATCTGGCGAAAGGGTAAAAACGACGGGCCGCCCAATAACTGGGGTTCTGCCTTCAGTGGCTCTGCCTGGGAATATGATGAAAAAACCGGGGAGTATTACCTTCACCTTTTCTCTAAAAAGCAGCCTGACCTGAACTGGGAAAACCCCCGGGTCAGGGAAGAGGTTTACAAAATGATGAGATGGTGGCTTGATAAAGGTATTGACGGTTTCCGGATGGATGTAATTAATATGATCTCCAAGGTAAAGGGACTACCGGATGGTAAGGTATACCCCGGGGCCAAATATGGTGATGGCAGCCCTTATTATCTGAATGGTCCCAGGGTTCATGATTATCTACAGGAGATGAACAGGGAGGTTCTCTCGAAATATGATGTCATGACCGTCGGGGAGACCCCGGGGGTTACCCCTGAGATTGCCAGAAAGTATGTTGGTTATGACCGAAATGAACTTAATATGGTCTTCCAGTTTGAGCTGATGGGGATTGACTGCGGGTTAAGTAAATGGGATAAAAAAGACTGGAAGCTTACCGAGTTTAAAAGAATTTTCAATAGATGGTATGAGGGATTAAAAGAGAAAGGCTGGAACAGTCTTTATATGAATAACCATGACCAACCGAGGATGGTTCCCCGCTTTGGTAATGATAAGGAATACCGGGTAGAATCGGCGAAACTGCTGGCAACCCTGCTCCATACCTTTCCCGGTACCCCCTATATTTACCAGGGTGAAGAGATCGGGATGACCAATGTGGCTTTTGACAGTATCGAAGACTACCGGGATATTGAGACCCTCAACTGGTATAGGGAACAGATAGAAGAGGGAAGGACTGAGGCAGAAGTTATGGAAGCAATCCACTGGGCCAGCCGTGATAATGCCCGGACTCCCATGCAGTGGGATGATAGTCCCCATGCCGGTTTTACCACAGGTACCCCCTGGGTTAAGGTAAACCCCAATTATAAAGATATCAATGTTGCTAAAGCCCGTAAAGACCAGGATTCCATCTTCCATTATTACCGGAGGTTAATTCAGTTAAGGAAGGAAAATCCCGTAATTGTCTACGGTGATTACAGGCCTATCCTTGAAGATGATGAAAAGCTCTTTTCCTATCTCAGGACCCTTAATGAAGATGGGGAAGAAAGCCGCCTTCTGGTTATACTCAATTTCTCGGAAGAAGAGGTTAAATTTAAATTACCGGAAGGTATTGGTTACAGCGATAAAAAGATATTGATTGGAAATTACCCGGTTGGGTTACAGAAGGATTTATCCAATTTAACCCTGAAGCCCTATGAGGCTCTTGTTTACCAGTTAATATAAGTATTTCTTATGATTTTTAAGTATCATATTAATATATATCAACAAATATGGGGGTAGATGTCAGTAAAACAAATAAATTTTTATGGAAAAGGACCCGTAAAAACGGGTCCTTTCAGTATAAAAAAGGTAAATTTAAGAAAAACTTATAAAAAGGGCTCACTTCAGAAGGCTGGAAAAAATATAACATATACTATATACTATATTTGGGAGGGTAAATGTAATATTTATAGAATAAAGTACTTTATAGAAACTGATAACAGTAGTTTAATATTCCAGGCAGGTTGAAATTTTAGTTAGACTGGAGTCAGGTTTAAAGAATAAATAACATCAGGAAAGGAGGTTATAAGATGGAGGAACGCAAGAAAATAAGGGAAGCCTTAAAGGAAACAGAAATACTGAAATTTCCTGATAAACTGATATCACCATCACAGAGTACGACCCTGCATTATTTCGTTCTGGCCGAACCATATTACCTGGAAGTACTCGAAAACGAAGGTCCGGAAACCAAAGTCAGAGAAGGGAAAATAACCTGGGAGAAACCAAAACTTTTGACACCAGGTTATGTTTTGAATATGGAGGGCTTCAGTAAGGAAGCTAAAAAGGCCTTGCAGCTGATGTCCCAAAACCACCCGGATCTGGCCGGTTTTTTATACAAGATGAACTACAAAAAGGAGTCCTTAAGGACCTTCAGTGTCTCCAAATCCATTGAACAGACCAGTGACCGCATTAAGGATGAAATCAAGGAAAAAGGAGATACCATGACTGCAATAATAAAGGGTATAGATGAACTCTGGGATGTCTCTTTGATGAAACTTGTTCAGGAGCTGATTATAAAGAGCATGTATAAATCCCAGATTCCTTATTATGAAGATCGTGGCTTTTTGAGTACCGATGATAAAGGGTATTATGTTGTAACCCGTAACCTGGAAGGGTTGCCAATAGCTGTCAGTGAGGAGATTGAAAAGATGTTTGACAGGGTAAAAAGTGGTGACCTTGACCCTTCAGTACTGAAAAGGGAACTGGATCGCTGGGGGGTTTTTGAAGCTTACCAGGATAGGTTTTTCGATCTTTTTAGAAAGGGTGGTGGAAGGTAAATGAAAAGGATCAAGAGTGCTCTGGAAATTGCCCTGGAAAGAGCGGAAGACCTGGCTAAAAAAAGCGGTGATACAGATGGTAAGCTCGAAAAAAGAGAGGAAGCAAAACCCATCCTTGCCAGGTTTTTTAAGGATGAGATTGATGCTGAAGGACTCTGGAAGGAGTTAAAGGAAAAAAATGACTCTGAGCTTCTTGTAGTTACCCAGCGTTTGATGGCAGAGTCCCTGGGTTTAAAAATAAGTCCAGAAGATATAAAAAAGAGAAAAGAGGGGATTCTGGCCATTGAATCCTTAAAGCAGGACAATAATAGTTCAATTCTGGAACAGTTATTAAACCAGATTACCATGCTGGTCGAAAACTACAGTCAGGAACGGGAAAGAATAGAAGAACAATTTAAAAACCTGGTTGAAAAGAATTCTCGCCTGAAAATTAAACCGGTCAAGACCAGAGACGGGAAGACTGTTATGCAGGTTCAGTCCGATGTGGATGATGACATTAAGAAAAAGGTTTCAGAAAGAATGAATCAGTTTGAGGAAGCCTATGAGCAGAAGTTTAATGCCCTCTTGGAAGGGTTGAAAGAGCAGTTAGATGCTAATTAAGAAGACCTTTACCTGGCAGGTGATATAAGGTTATCACCTGCTTTTTTATTTAATAAACATTTTATAATATAAATTCAGGAATCAGATAACATATATTTAAAATCATGACTATTTATCTAATATTGTAAATGAAAACGGGCATTTTAAATAATACTTGAAATGTAAGAAAATTAATGCTATTATTACGATATACCTCAGGGTGTAAAAAGAGATGATTTTTAATAAGGGGGAACATAATGAAGGCTGTAAAGATTAAAGAAGGAGTATACTGGGTTGGAGGAATAGACTGGAACTTGAGGAACTTTCACGGGTATTTAACCCAGCGGGGTTCTACTTATAATGCCTATTTAATTGTTGATGAAAAAGTTACCCTGGTTGATACAGTAAAACATTATCTCTATGATGAGATGATTGAGAGGATATCAAGTATCATCGATCCCTCAGAAATAGATTATATTGTATCTAACCATGTGGAAATGGATCATTCAGGGGGATTACCGAAGCTTATGGAAGTTACCGGGGCTACCCTGTTTACCTCACCCAAGGGCAAGGAAGGCCTCGAATTTCATTATGACAGTAGTGACTGGGATATGAAAGTGGTGAAACCGGGAGCCCCTCTGGAACTGGGTAAGCGGACCCTTAATTTCATCCTGACTCCCATGGTTCACTGGCCGGATAATATGGTGGTTTATATGCCGGAAGAGAAAATATTATTCTCAAATGATTCCTTTGGCCAGCATTATGCTACATCGGAGAGGTTTGATGATGAAGTATTACTGGATATTGCCCTCGAAGAAGCCAAAAAATATTTTGCCAATATAGTAATGGGTTATCGAGGACAGGTAAAACGGGAACTGGATGCTATCGAGAACCACGGGCTGGAACTAGATATTATTGCTCCCTCTCACGGGATTGTCTGGCGGAAATATACCGATAAAATCATAGCGGCCTACCGAAAGTGGGCTGGCAATAAAACAGATAATAAAGCTGTTGTTGTCTATGACACCATGTGGGGTTCGACAGAGGAGATTGCCTATCGTATTGTAGAGATGTTCGAAGGGCTTGGTGTAGAGACGGCCTTACGTAATTTGAAAAAAAATCACATTTCAGATGTAATAACTGATGTTATTGACGCTGAATATATCTGTGTCGGGTCACCGACTTTAAATAATAATATGCTGCCGACCGTTGCCTCCTTTTTGACATATTTAAAGGGTCTAAGTCCCCGGGGCAGAAAGGCCCTTGCTTTCGGTTCATATGGCTGGAGTGGCCAGAGTATCGGTCAGGTAGCAGATATGCTGGAGGAGTCTAAATTTGGTGTCCTGGGCCAGATTAAAATCAGGTACAGGCCAGTTAAGGAAGATTTAAAAGCAAAAATTAATGAAATTAAAGGGGAGATTAAAAAGAAATAAATAACCATTAATTAAAATATATTATAAATAGTAACAGGGGTAATAAAGGAGGTGAAGATATATGGATAAATATGAATGCCAGGTGTGTGGCTATATATATGACCCGGATGAAGGAGACCCGGATAATGGTATAGATCCCGGGACACCCTTTGAAGACTTGCCTGAAGACTGGGTATGTCCGGTCTGTGGTGTTGGGAAAGATCAGTTTGAAAAAGTAGAATAAAAGGAGAGTATTTGTTTAAACTTTAAAAGTAAATTAATTGTTTAAAAAGAGAAAATCAGGGAGAAGGATAGGTTACAAATTCTTCTCCCTTTACATCCTGCAGGTAGAGGTAATCATACTTATTACCTGCCTCTTTTTTTGCCTCCTCAAATTTGAGGTGTGCCTCTTCGTGACAATTCTTGCAGGCCTTTAAGGGGATACTTATGGCTTTGATACGGGTATTTCTAAAGCCCTTTTCAGCCCTGGAGTCGATAATAATATATCCAGGGCAGTCGGGACAGGCTTTTACCCGCTCTCGCTGGAGTTCATTTATACCGTCAGTATCATAAAAGATGTGTTTTTCCCTTTCATAGAAATTGTTCTTAATAGTAAATTCACCTGTATCAGGGACTGGTGCCTGGTTATTCCGGTTTTCCCAGATTTCCCTCAGGACAGCAACCGTATTTTTGATATTATCTGTTATGACCGGGTCCTGAGTCAGGTTCCGGCTGTCAAAATCTGGTTCCCTGACATTACTATAATCAAGGCCGGCCATGGCCAGGATGAGCCCAACATTGATATAGGGAAGGGCACTTTCTATAGAATAACCACCCTGAAGAATGGCAATATCGGGGTTGAGTCTGGCATTTAATTCGGCATATCCCCGGGCTGATATTTTCATATTGGTTAAGGGGTCAGAATAGTGATTATCCTGGCCGGCTGCGTTAATGATGAGGTCAGGCTTAAAATCTTCTAAAACCGGTAATACCAGGTTATCCAGGACGTAATGCAGGCCTTCGTCAGTAGTGTAGGGGGGGAGGGGTATGTTGAGGGTTCTGGCATAGGCCCCGGGCCCTCCCACTTCGTTTGTAAAACCGGATCCCGGAAAGAGGGTTCTCCCATTCTGATGAAGTGATATATGTAAGACATGGGGGTCATGATAAAATATTTCCTGGGTACCATCGGCATGATGGGCATCAGTATCTACAAAGGCTATTTTCAGATCCGGGTATTTTGACCGGATGGCTTCAACCATGATGGCCTCATTATTGATATTACAAAATCCTCTGGCTCCGTGAACTACCCGGAAGGCGTGGTGGCCTGGTGGTCTGACGATGGCAAAAGCCTTGTCAACTTCTTTATTTAAAACAAGCCCGGCGGCTTTAATGGCTCCCCCGGCTGATATAAGGTGGGATGGAGTGGTTACTTTCTTTACTTCAGGGACACAGATATGAACCTTCTGGACATCTTTTTCCTCCGCGATTCCGGGGTTAAATTCCTTAATACCATCAATATCCATAAGCCCCTCCTCAAAGACCTGGTCCCTGGTATAGAGGAGGCGTTCTTCCCGCTCCGGATGGGTGGGGGAGATAGCCCAGTCAAAGGCCGGGAAGAAAATAAGGCCCAGTTTATTTTTTGCCTTAATATTTTTAATTGAATCTGGCATTATATCACCTGCCGGTTGATTTTTTTTATTTTTAATTATACCATAAACTGGGTAGAGAATAAATGTGACCATAATCCATGTGATTTCGGGTCTTGTATTATAACTACAATCATATAAAAAATAAATATGGACACAGTCTGGATAGGAGGAATAATTATGCCTGATTTCTGGACACATATCCTGGCCGGGGAGAGGGTTATTGACAAACTGGAGGATAAAAAGTTTCAGGAGATTATAAAAGATAATATAAAAGTCTTTAACCTGGGGTGTCAGGGGCCTGATTTTTTCTTTTACCATCAATTCTGGCCCTGGATTAAAAATAAAAAAGGGCCGGCTACCGGGGCTGATCTCCATTTGAAAAAAGTGGACCAGTTTCTTATTACCGGCGTTGATTACCTTAAAGATTTATCCTGTAAAGCCGATTTCCCCCTACTGGGAAGTTACCTGGCCGGCCTTATCACCCATCTTTCCCTGGATAAGTGGTTACACCCTTTGATTAATTCAAGGACCAGTAATAGTTTAGAACATAAATGGTTTGAGATCCAGCTGGATACATATTTAATGGCCCGCTTGAAGGGGCAGAGGGCTGACCGCCTTTATTCTAGGGAAGCTATTGAAGTGGGGCCTAATTTACCCGGGGAAATAGAGGCTTTTTACCACTATATTTTAAAAAAGGTTTATGGCTACAGGATGGCAGATGAAGACCTGGCAGGGTTTATCAATGGCGCCTACCGTGATATGAAGAGGGTACAACGAATTTTTTACAGTCCCCGATATCTTAAAAAAATGTTACTGAAGGTTTTAAATTGGCTCTTACCCCTTGATATAACAATCTATAGCTATCCGGAAAAGGTACAGAGTGGGTTTTTAGAAAATGAGGAGAAAGAAGAGGTTATGACCGGATTTGAAAAAGGGGTAGATGAGGCAGCAGAGTTTATAGATGTAGTATGTCAATATATTAACGGCAGGTTGAACCAGGAAGAGGTAAAGTCTTTTCTGCTGCCCCTTGTCCAGGTTGAAGGTTAATTTTTACCCATGTTGAAGGTTAACTTAAGATTTTTTATTTCAGGGCCTCACTCCGTCCCTTTTCAATGTCAACCCTGCTCAATAAAATTATACCGATGATAAAGAAGGAAGCTACCGCCAGTATCCCCAGGCGGCTGGATTCAGTCAGCTGTCCTACCAGGGCAAAGAGGAAGGGGCCGGTAATGGCTGCAAACTTACTGGAAATACCATAAAAACCAAAGAATTCGGCCGTTCTATTTTCAGGAACCATACTACCATAAAGGGAACGGCTCAAAGCCTGGGCTCCTCCCTGAACCAGTCCTACCAGACCGGCCAGGAGCCAGAAATCGAAGGCCGTGGTCATATAATAACCCCTGATAGTAATCATGAGATAAATCATAAGGGCAATAAAGATACCTTTTTTGGTACCTATTTTTTCTCCCAGCTTACCAAATAGAAGAGCACAGGGTATCCCGACAAACTGTGTCAGGAGGAGAGCCCCGATTAAATCAGTCTGGCCTATTCCTATTTCCCTTCCGTAGATGGTAGCCATCCTGATTATGGTACCTATTCCGTCATTATAAACCCAGAAGGCCAGGAGAAACTTCCATAATTCACGGTAACGCCGTATATTTCTAAAGGTTGTGGCCAGCCTCTTAAAACCCGCTTTTACGTATTTTTTCAGGGTAAGATGGGTATGTTGGGAATCAGGTGAGGGCAGGGTCTTAAAGGCAGGCAGCGAGAAAATAAACCACCAGACGGCCACACTGACGAAAGATATTTTGGTGGCAGCCAGGGTGCTGGACAGGCCAAACAGCTGGGGTTTTGATATCATTATCAGGTTAATGAGAAGTAAAAGACCTCCACCCAGGTATCCGGCGGCAAAGCCCAGGGCTGAAACATAATCCATTTTGTTTTTGTCAGAAATATCAGGCAAAAAACTGTCATAAAAAACATTACCGCCTGAAAAGCCAATGCTGCCCAGAATAAAGAATAAAGAGGCCAGGATATAATCACCTTCACCGACAAAATACAGTAAGCCGGTCCCGATCATACCGAGATAGGCAAAGACCTTGAGGAAAAGCCTTTTGGAACGGGAGTAGTCGGCCATGGCCCCCAGAATGGGGGATAAAATAGCAATAATCAGCATCCCGATGGTCTGGGTATACCCCCAGTATGAGGTAGCCAGGTGGTCCGGTATGCCACTGGCGGCAACATCTTTATAAAAGATGGGCAGGACAGTGGCCAGAATAGTGGTGGCAAAAGCAGAATTGGCCCAGTCATAAAGGGCCCAGGCATAAACCTGTTTTTTGTTTTTCATTATATCACCCCGGAATATAATATTATCTATTATTTAATTCTGGAAAGGGGTTAAATCTACCTTTTGTTTAACATTTATTTAACATTAAATTATTGCGTGTCCTGTTATCAGGGCCTGATCCGGGCTATCAGGCCGGGTTTGACCTGGGCCTTTACTTCTATAATCCTTCCCAGAGTTCTGAAACCCCTGATTACATTAAAGCTTTCCCGCTGGGTTATTTCAACAGGGCTTTCAGGATGGGGATTAGGATTGAGTTTTTCAAGCTCTTTCCGGGCTACTTCTTCAACCTGATTTAACCTGAGGTCCCGGTTTATTCTTTTATGTAAACCTGTTTCCGGAACGGTTAATTGTCCGGTTGCGGTATCGGCCCTGACAGTAACTTCGACCGTTGGCCGGGCTGCCCCGGCTCCGATAGCATTGGCCACTCCTGAATGGGGTGTAATTATATAGTCATAACCCATTTTTGAAGCAAGCCGGGGGATGAGTGCCCGGGCCGGTCCCCCCATTCCAGTAATGAGTCGGGGGTTAATAGAGAAATTTTCCAGCAACTCCCTGATGGTATAGACTGGCTGGTTTTCCAGGGTTGTCAGGATATTATTAATTTCCTGTTCGATTATATGACTCATCCTGTCAATAATGAGACGGGCTACTTTTTTAGCTCTGAAAACGGGTTTTTCAGTTTTTTCATTATTATCTTTTTTTATTAGACCGTTTTTTACCAGGTCATAGAGGGGAGACAAGCTTTTTACAGCCAGTTCATAATTAAAGTGTTTGCTGTCTTCTATAAGCCCCAGGGCAACCAGGGCATCGGTCGGGGTCGGGGACGGGCCTCCTTTTGAGGCTGGTATTCCCCGGCGCCGTGGGCCGATTGTAAGCTGGCCTTTAACAACCCTGACTTCACTATCCCCACCACAGGGGATGGACCGGGAGAAGAGGCCCCGGACCAGGGTAGGTAAGCCCCCCACTTTTATACCACCGGGAACAAAGGCGGGTACCCCATCAATAAATAGTCCGATATCGGTAGTAGTCCCGCCAATATCCAGGGCAATGGAGGTGAGTTTGTCCCTGATAAAAGCCAGGTTTCCCATAAGACTGGCGGCCGGGCCTGATTTAACGGTAGCAACAGGCCGCCGGGCTGCCTGTGCTAGGGTAAGGGTTCCACCATCACATTTAAGAAGCACCACCTCAGCCTTAATATTCCTGAGACTGAGAGCCTTTTTTATAGAAGTTATAAAATTATGGTGGACTGAAGAAATAGCAGCATTGTAATAGGCAGTAGCTACCCGTCTCGGGAAATTTAAAGTTCCGGAGAGTTCATGCCCCAGGGTGATGTGTTTGAAATTATATCCCTGTTCCATGATATAGTCTTTAATCTTAAGTTCATGACCGGGGTTGCGGGGTGAGAACTTACCAACTATAGCCAGATTAGTTATCCCTTTTTCTTGAAACCTTTTCAGGGCTTTGCTGATTTCTGACTCAACCAGTGGTTTTTCTTCTTGCCCCCGGTGGTTTATATACCCATTGAGGCTGGCATTTTCTTCACCGATTAATAATAGTCCGGGGTTTAAACCCGGGCCGGGGATGATAATTAACCCCACCGGGTCATGATTATGTTCTATGATTGTATTGGTACTCAGAGTAGTACTTAAAACAATCCGGGTTATATCTTTTCTGTTGACCCCTTCAGTTAGATAATCGAGGACCTTTAAAATGGAACCTTCCAGTTCCTGATGATCAGTTTCCATTTTGCAGGTTTTATGGACTTTATAGACCGGGGGATTGTCTGAATCCAGAACAAGTAAAACCCCATCAGTGTGTGTTCCACCGACATCAATTCCGATAATCATAATAAAGCCTCCTGTAAATCGTAATTTATTTACCTACAGTAAATATTTAAAGCAAATTAAAATTTGCCTTAAGTCCCGGGTAATAAATATAAAAGATATTTATTAAATCTACAGTAACTACTATATATTATTCCTTAAGTAATTTCAATTTAAAGGAAACATTTAATGGGTGCACCCTTAATGTTCTGTACGGTTTTCTTAGATACGGAGCACCTGTGGTGCAACCTTAATGTACGGCCCGGTTATAAAATATCATTAATGATTTTTTCTTAGTTGATAAATTATTTTATATATAATATGATAGGTCTGGACGTTACAATGAATACTATAGTTAAATCAGTTAGTGAGTTTATGTGGTATATTGTAATATGAAAACAGGAGTGGATGTTAAATGTACTATTTAAGAAGCTTTAAAGACTCGGTGGGAGATGTAGATTTGATAGTACACAATGATAGACTCCACCTTTTCCATCTGGTATCACCGGGGAACAGTGCGGTAAGGCACCTTGTTTCTGATGATGGGATAATCTGGGATAGCCTCCCTACGGCCATTACTATCGGTGATACAGGGAGCTATGATGATGATCGTATCTGGACCATGGGTGTTACCAGACATAAGGGGAAGTTTTATATGTTCTATACTGCCTGTTCCACCAGGGAGGCTGGTCGGGTTCAGAGGACAGCCATGGCTGTGTCTCCTGACCTGATAAACTGGGAAAAATACGATGGGAATCCTGTTTTATCCGCCGACAGCCGTTGGTATGAAAATGAACTGGGAGACAAAATAATGGTCTCCTGGCGGGACCCCAAGATATATTACGAAAACGGTAAGTACTATATGGTTATTTCCAGCCGGAGTAATTCAGGTCCTTTCCTCAGGAGAGGTGTGGTAGCCCTGGCTGTTTCTGATAATTTAATTGACTGGGAGGTAAAAAAACCACTATTTGCCCCGGGGCAGTTTTATGACCTGGAATGTCCCCAGTTATTTAAAATAGTGATTATTATTACATATTTGCCTCAATAATTGAAGACAGGAGTCAGCGTTACTGGGTGTCGGAAAGACTGGAAGGCCCCTACCGGGCATTAGGTGATAACCGGCTTTTTGTTCCTCATAGCCATTATGCTGGAAAGGTTGTTTCCTTCAGGGGGAAGGTGAGGTACGGCTGCTGGACCTATTTTGAAGTAGATGGGCCTTATCCATCGGGAGATTTGAAAGCAGATGGTGGCTCTTTAAAGAAATACCTTCCCATTTTCCCTGAAGTAAGACAGGAAGAAGGGGGGAGGTTGTATCTGGGAATATCGGACAGGCTTCTTGAGCCCTATCTTGATGGCAAAAAAGAGACTTCGATAGCCTTTGGTAAGCCCCTTTTAGTTAATTCTTATTCAGATTATGGAAATGGCAGGGAAAAGATGGTTTTACAGGTGGAGGAAGGGTTACAAATAATACCTTTCTATGAACCTTTAAATGATTTTCTATTAAAAGGCAAGTTAAAAATAGATGGTGCCAGGGGTGGTTTTGCCTTCCACCTCAGTGAAGATAGCAGTGGTTATTTTGTGGAAATAATACCAGATACAGATACGGTCAGGCTTATTAAGCATTTACCACATATAAGAACCGATGGACACCGGTGGTTTGAATATAAAATAATCCAGGAAAATAATCTATCCCATTTTAATTTAAACTGGGAGACAAAAATCCCCTTTAAACTTGTGGTCAATAAAGGAGAAATAATGTTCAGCTTAAATAATATCCTGGCCCTGCATACGGTCAGTATGACCAGGCAACAGGGTAAACCCGGCCTTTTTGGAGAAAGTAGTAAGGTTGAATTGAGTGAGGGGTGTTTACTCAGTTTGAGTTAGAAAATAACATTTATTGTTAAACTGAATCTATATATACTTGGTCAGACCTATCATTTCATTATCATTAAGGTATTTAACATTCTTCGTTAAAAGACTATCCCTTTAAAACAGCCAGGGGTTTAAGACGGACCACCGGTTCTGCCAGCCCGGTTTCTTTAAGGGACCTTATGACCTCACTAATATCCTTATAGGCCAGTGGTGATTCATCCAGGAGGTTGTCATTGGTGGCCGAGGTCACTCTGACTTCCCCCAGACTCTTTAAATGTTCCCGGTATGATAGTTTCTTTCTGGCCTGCCTTCTCCCCATTTTCCGACCGGCTCCATGGGAAACAGATTCAAAGGCAGCTTTCAGGGCCTCCTGATTTTTCGGCCTGACAATATAACTGTCTGTTCCCATAGATCCTGGAACAAGGGCAATGCCGTCAGGGGATAGCTTGGTAGCCCCTTTACGGTGGACCAGAAGGGCTTTTTTCTTGCCATTTATCTGGTGAATTTCCTTTTTGCAGATATTATGGGCGAGGTCATAATATACAGTAATAAAGGTTCCCGGTATAAAGTGGTTTATTACCTGTCTTACAAAATGGGTTAATATCTGCCGGTTGGCAAAAGCAAAGTTAGCGGCACAGGCCATGGCCCGGTAGTAGTCTTCCCCTTCCGGGGAATTAATGGGGAAGGAGGCCAGGTTTTTAGTGGGGAAATCAAAATTATATTTTTTGGCCCTTTTTTTGGCAATGTTGATATAATCTTCAGCAATCTGGTGGCCAAAACCCCGGGATCCGGTGTGGATCATGATACTGATCTGGCCCTCTTCGAGACCGGAGTTATGATTATAGACCTTATCAATTACCTGAATTTCAAGAAAATGATTGCCTGAACCGAGGGTTCCCAGCTGTTTTTTACCCCTGTTTATGGCCTTTTTTGAGACCCCCGTAAGATCTGCCCCCTTTAGGTGGCCGTTTTCCTCACAGGCTGCTATATCAATGGTCTGTCCATACCCCAGCCTGGTTATTAAAAAGGGTAGTCCCTCCTCAACTACCCGTTCAAATTGCTGGTCGGTAAATGTTAATGTTGAATTAACCCCTAACCCGGCCGGGATTTCATTTTTCAGTCCGGACATTATATCATCCAGTTTATCAATTATATCTTCGAGCCTTAAACCGGCAACTAAAAGCCGGACTCCACAGTTTATATCAAAACCTACCGCCCCGGGAGAGATGACTCCTTTTTTTAAACTGGAACACATTACTCCACCGATGGGTAATCCATACCCCTGATGGATATCGGGGAGTCCTATAACCCCGACTACTCCTGGAAGGCTGGCTGCATTAAAAAGCTGTTTTAAGGCTGTTTTTTCTATCTGGTTATAGAGGTCCCGGGTGGCAAAGACCCGGACATCACAGTTCATTCTCCCTTCCTGCTTAAAACGGTAGTATTTCAAAACATTCCCCTCCCTTTTTCTTATAATATCAACTTTTCTGAAAAATGTCTATAAATACAAATAAATTATAAAAGACATCTTATCTTAAAATTTTTGAGAAAAAAAGGAAGGAATTTTTATTATTATCTTTAAATGATAATAAAAAGGTAATAAAAACCAGGGAGGTATTACACTAACACAATGAGTGGCATTGCAGGAGTTTACGAGGATGATGACCCCGGACTGGTGAGAGATGTCCTAAAAAAGATGGAACACCGGGGTCCAGAAAGTACCAGAATTTATAAGGCCCCGAAGGGGGTTCTGGGATGTACCCGGATTAAGGGTAAGGGGGATTATTCCCCGAAAGAGGTTATAGCTATTTCCGATGGCAGGGTGGTAGTTGAAGGAAAAAAAGACAGTTCAGGGTATGGACAATGGGTTAAAGGCAATAGTGAAATAATCGAACTATATAATAAATTTGGGAAGGAATGTGTTCACTACTTTAATGGCCCCTTTGCTATTGCTATTTTTGACGGGGAAAATATTTTTGTGGCCCGGGATCCTTTAGGATTGAAACCCCTGTACTATAGTAATATTGGTGAAAAATTTGTATTTGCCTCTGAAATTAAGGGTCTGGCCCAGTTTGATTCAGAGATTAAAACCTTCCCTCCCGGACACTATTATCATTCTGAAGTAGGGTTTCAGGAATATTTTAAAGGTGTATCCCATAAACAGAGGATAACTTCAGTCGATAAAGGGGTAAAAAGGCTGCGTAATTTACTTATTAAAACGGTAAAGAGGAGAATTGGTGGAATTGATAACCCTGGCATATATTTAAGTGGAGGGATTGATAGCAGTACTATTGTGGCTGCAGCTTCGAAAGTTAAGGAAGTTATTAAAACCTTTGCAGTCGGGGCTAAAGGGAGTAATGATCTGGAAAAAGCCAGGCTGGTGGCAGACCATCTGGGAACCGACCACTATGAATACCGGTATACTGTAGAAGAGGCTCTGGAAATAGTCCCTGAGGTTATTTATCAGCTGGAATCATTTGACCAGTATCTGGTCCGCAGTTCAATTGCCAACTATTTTGTTGGCAGGCTGGCCAAAGAGACGGGGGTTGAACTGGTACTATGTGGTGAAGGTGGCGATGAGTTATTTGGTGGTTATCACTATTTAAAGGACATGCAAAGCCTTGCTGATATCAGGGAAGAGCTTGAAGTTCTAACAATGTCGGGCCATTCCAATGGTTTTCAGAGGGTAGATAGAATGAATATGGCCCATTCCCTGTTATATGATATGCCTTTTATGGACAAAGAGATTGTAAAATTTGCCTTCAGTATTCCGGTAAAGTGGAAGCTTTATGGTAATAAACCGGTGGAGAAATGGATTTTAAGGAAGGCCTTTGAGGATGACCTTCCTGATGAGATTATCTGGCGAAAGAAGGCTAAATTTTTTGAGGGGTCAAATACCACTGATACTATAAAGAGCAAAATAGAGTCATTTATAAGTGATAAAGAGTTTAAAAAGGAAAAAAAGATTTCTGATGATGTTACCCTCAGGAGTAAAGAAGAGCTTTATTACTACCGAATCTTCAGGGAGTATTATCCCCACCGGTCAATCCTGGATACCATCGGAAGGACCCGGACTGTAAATTAAGATAAGGAAGGTCCTACAGGCCCCTGTTACAGGGGCCTTTGTTTAATTTATACTTGTTTAATGTGGCGAATGGCTTTTACAGGAACGGAGGAATGGTCAGTTCTTATGAAGTGGTATTAACAATATTATTTAAATAAAGGAATTTTAAAAAGCCATAATCTGAAATAAACGGAAGTTGTTGTGGAGTTTGCAGCTATGGAAATCAATTATGAAAGGTCAGGAATAAGATTGGTTGTTTAATTATATTATAAAAATTCCTGAAGGGTTTAAATAATTTACAACCGGGGGGGAGACCATGAAGGTCAGGTATGATACGGAGAGTATTGGAGAACAAAAAATAGATACAGCCCTGGTGTTAAGTGGGGGTGGTGCCAAGGGTGCCTATCAGGTCGGGGTTATAGAAGAACTGTTAAGGCGGGGAATCAGGATCGATCTGGTTACCGGGTCATCTATCGGGGCTTTTAACGGGGCTCTACTGGCTGAATTTTTACAGTATGGCCAGTACAGGTCTGAAGATCCGGTTGAGAGGATAAAAGAGGTCTGGTTAAACCTGGAAAAGGTTTTGACCCTGAACTGGCCCGGTTTTTTAAAAAACATCTTTACTCCATGGAGAATTCCCTCAGTATTTACCAATTTAGTTTTAAGAAAGGTTATATCAGATTATATTCCGGAGACGAGAATGATATCAGATTATAAGATCTGTCAGCTGAGTATAACCGGGACAGACCTCAATAAAGGAATTACCAGGGTATTTGATTATAATTCCCGGATTGAGGTAATTAAGGGGATTTTAGCCTCCATGGCCTATCCAGCAGCTTTCCCCAGTGTTAAAATTGGTAATAATTATTACATGGATGGGGGTGCCCTGGATAACACCCCTTTGAAAGAAGCCATTCTCTGGGGGGCCAGAAATATATATGTAGTTTTACTGGTACCCTTAAAGGAGATTAAAGAAGGAGAAGACCAGCTTCCGGGTAAGAACTACAGTGCCGCCCTGTCAGTATTAGACAGGTTTATTGATATAGCTTCAAGTAAATTAATGTATGGTGATTTACAACGGGCAGAAGAAATAAACAGAGTATTGAATTTACTGGATGAATACCGTGGCAAGATTAAGCCCTCTTTTATTTGGAAGCTTAAAAAAATACTGGATATAAAACAGCGTGGTAAAAAAGATGCTAAAAGAAGAATTAATATCTATAAAATAGCCCCTGAATCCACCCTTAAACCCCCCGGGGCTGCCGGATTTGATAACATTAAGGCTATTTTGCGGTTATTTAAAAAGGGTAAGGAAGATACCCGTAGCTTGCTGGGGAAAAATATGTAAATTTACATTAGTTTATTGTTATATATTTGTAAAAGATAATAGTTTTCATTACTTATTATTGCATAACGTATTATTTTGTAATATAATTAAGTAAAATATATCACATATAACACATATCGGGATTACACATAGTTCGATGTAATTAATTTAGGTAATTTGCTTTTATCTGGAACGTTGATTTCAAAGTACATATTTTTTACATTTCTTGTTTAAAAACATTTAGATTTGATAGTGGAGCCAACCTATTACTATAAAGGGAGGGACCTGGATATGGACCAGTCGGGTAACAGACGAAATGTAGTTAAAAACTTTTTATCACAGGTTAAGTTCCGTGAAAGTATTGGCATAAGGGTTATGGTGTTTATTTGTATTATTATTTTAATGGCGGGTTTACTAATGTATTACAGGATAAATACCACTGTAAAACAGGAGATAACCGGGTTAGTGAGGGATAGAAACCTGGGTATTGCTATGGCCCTGGAGGGAAGGTTAAGGGGCCAGTTTGACGAGGTTGAGGATATTATAACTTTAACTTCCCACCAGGAAGCTGTTAAAAATAGAGATATAGAGAGGATCAAAGTATTTTTAAAAGAAGTTACCGAAGATTCTCCTTTAATATCCCGGGTGTATTTTGCTGGCCAGAATGGGGAATTTATTACATACCCTGATTCTAAATTGTCTAATTTTGACCCTGTTGAAACCGGTTGGTATAATAAAGCTCTGGATAAAAAAGGGGTTACCTGGCTCGGGGCTAGGGAGAGTAAAATATCAGGTAACCGGGTTATAACAGTTGTTACTCCTGTATACCACCCGGAACAGGGGCTTATAGGTGTCATAGGTGGTGATGTTTCCCTGGAGGTTTTAAACCAGCTTGTGAAAGCGACCCCGGTTGGGGAAAATGGCTATACTTTTATTATAGATGATCAGGGAAGGATAATTGCCCATCCAGAGGAAAACATGGTAGAGGAAAGTTATGATTTTGGCCAGGAAGTTAACCTGGAAAGGGTCCTCAGCGGAGAAAGTGATTCTACTGAATATACCTACAATGGAGTAACCAAACTTGCTTCTTATACCCCCACTCCGAAGATAAAAGGGGCAATTGTAGCCCAGATACCTGTCAAAGAGGCCTATCAGGCTCAGTCCCGGGTTAACAGACAACTATTTATAATTTCAGGTATAGTGCTACTGGTTCTGGTTGTCGGGGTCTATTTAATTATTAATTTGTTGTTGCTTAAACCTGTTATCCGGATATCACAGGCCATGCAGGAAGTAGCCAGTGGGAATTTAAAGGTTTCTGTACCTGCTAAACGCCGGCATGAAATCGGGGTTATGGGACAGATATTTAACAGAATGGTTTCAGAACTCAAGACCCTTATAACCAGTATTGATTCCGATTCGGGTCAGGTTAAAGAACTATCCCGGGAACTTGAAGAGGCTTCTGACCAGGTGGGAGAAGTGTCGGAACAGGTCTCAGCTTCCATCCAGGAGGTAGCAACCGGTGCTGATGATCAGGCCCACAATATTGAGAAAATAGATGAAAGGATTCAAAACCTGGCCGGGGTTCTGGATGAGCTTGAAAATACAAATGGTATGGTGGAGAACATGGCCGGGGAAATGAATCAGGCCTCAGAAAATGGGCAGGAAGAAATAGAAGAGGTAAGGGAGCAGATGAACAGTATTAAATCAGCCATCAAGGAAGTGGCCCGGGATATTAATAATTTAAAGACCATTTCAGAGGAAATAGATAGTATCCTGGAGATAATTAATAATATAGCAAATCAAACCAATCTGCTGGCTTTAAATGCTGCCATAGAGGCGGCCAGGGCCGGGGAAGCCGGTCAGGGTTTCAGTGTTGTTGCTGATGAGATTCGCCAGCTGGCTGAGGAATCTGCCGCTTCAGCTGATAAAATAAGAAAATTAATTGAAGAGATCAAAAACGAGACAGCCCGGGCCGGTGAAAGAATGGCCAGAGGGACAGAAGAAGTAGAAAATGGTCAGGAAGTTGTTCTTTCAGCCGCAAGGGCATTTAAAAATATTGATCAGGCTGTTCAGAGGGTAACTGAGGGTATTTCCAAAGCCAGTGAGGCTGTTAAGAATGCCAGTGATAGCAGTCAGGACATTGTGGAGAGAATTCAAAACATTGCCAGTATCTCTGAGGAAACCTCGGCCAGTGCTGAGGAAGTGGCTGCAGCCAGTGAAGAGCAAAGTGCTTCTGTAGAAGAAATAGCTGCCATGGCTGACAGGCTTGCCGAAATGTCAGCCAGGCTTGATAAACTCGTCGAAAATTTTGAGGTTTAATTCGTAACTGTTTGCAGGATAGATATATTAATTACAAGATAGACATATTAATTATTTTATAATAAATGAGGTAGGGTTGTTTTAATTAACCTTACCTCATTTTTATGTGCCAGTAGAAAAAAGTGATCGTTACCGGTATAAAAACAAGTTTAATTAAGTTTACAATATAAAGGTTTCCTGTTATTTAACAATATAAGGGTAAATTATTAATCCCTGTAATTCCCCAAAAATAGGTATTGACTGGTGAATTACTGAACATGAGATTATCTGATTTATAAATTCCTCTATTTAAAAAATACTAAAAAAGGAGGAAATCAGGGGTGTGTTCTAAAATATATTTTATGACTGTTAAAATATATAATTTATGGTATGTTTAGAGTAGATTACGATAAAATTAATGTTATAATAATTTATAAGTCTAATTTTATTTGCATAGATGTGAAACTTAAAGTATATTTTGGTATATAACCAGGGGATAATCTGGTAAAAATTACGTAATACAGGAGGAGAAGAATATGAATGATGATATTAAGGTAAAGATATTAAAAGATGCAGTCATAGTTGCCGGCCACCCGAGAAGTGGGACTTCCCTGGCCTGTCAGCTGGTTGAGAGTGCCGGGGTTAAGTTTCCATCTGATTTTGCCGGTGATGATTATAATAAAGGCGGATATTATGAACTGGCTTTGAGTAAGGATTTATCAAAACGTTTAATAAAAAAGGCTATGACTGTAGAAAATACCATTGATATGAATAAAATAATAGAGAGGTTAAATTCCTGCAGGGGGACAGCCGGTCTTAAAATTGTAAGAATACCGGCCATCTTCTTTTACCGTCATGTCGCCAGAAATTTGAAAGCTGTCTTTGTTTACCGGAATCCGGCTGATGTTAAAGCCAGCCTTTTTAGAAGGGGTATTTCTGGATTTAGCCCCGGCTGGCTTGAGAATAATAATGCCCTGATTGCTGCCTATGAAAATATAGAAAACAGTATAGTAGTTAGCTATGAATCTCTTCTTTCCGGAAAAGAATGGGTTAAACAGGGTTTTCAGAAGCTGGGACTTGATGTAGATCTTGACCTGGTGAAAAAAGAAGAGAGGACCCAGCAGAGGAGTCGAGTCCTGGTGACCGCCGAAGAGGAAAAAATGTATCAAATCCTTCAGGAACTGGAAAGGGAGAGCTGTAGGGTCTGATAATTTTGGTGGATTTAAGGCCGGGTAACCCGGCCTTTTTAAGATATTCAATCAGAAAAAGTGGGTTTAAATGGGTGACCATCCAGATCAGCAAGATAAGGCTGGTATGACTTATTATATATAAGTTATGTTAAAATTACATTTATGGGTACAGGAGAGGAGGTCAGGGGTTTGGACAAAAAAGAAGATTTCCCCTGTGATGTCTGTGAAGTCTTTGACCCCAATACCAAAATAGTTAAGATGCTGAAAGATACCCAGATAAATGATGAAATAATTAATAGATTAGCTGAATTATTTAAAACCATGTCTGATCCGACCAGGGTTAAAATTATTTATGCCTTGAGGGAGAGGGAGTTATGTGTCTGCGATATATCTGAGTTGTTAAATATGAGTCCTTCAGCTGTTTCCCATCAGCTAAGGGTATTGAGGAATATGAATCTTGTTAAGTATCGTAAAGAGGGTCGCTCTGTCTTTTATTCACTGGATGATGACCACGTTCTAACCCTGTTTAGCCAGGGTCTGGAACATGTCCTGGAAGAGTAACCCATAATTTGTTACCTGTTTGTTAAAGGTATATAATATACTATAGGGATAGAATAAAGGATAAGATAAAGGAGGGGATTAAAATTAAATCATACCGCGAATATCTGTGGTTTAACACCAAAAACAGGGTTGAACTTATAAATATTACTGACAGGGTTCAGCAAATTGTTGATAAGAGTGGTATTGATGAGGGGTTATGCCTTGTTAATGCCATGCATATAACGGCCAGTGTTTTTATTAATGATGATGAACCAGGCCTGCATAGTGACTTTAAAAAGTGGCTGGAGGAACTTGCTCCCCATGAACCTATATCCCGGTATGCCCATAATGGGTTTGAAACAAATGCTGATGCTCATTTGAAAAGGCAGATTATGGGGCGTGAGGTAGTGGTGGCAATAACCGGGGGTAAACTTGATTTTGGCCCCTGGGAACAGATATTTTACGGTGAGTTTGATGGTCAAAGGGAGAAAAGGGTTCTGGTCAAAGTAATAGGTGAATAAAAATGATTGTCCTTGAAAAAATTATATCCTCATTTGTCTCCCCGCCGGGACTTTTCCTGGTAATCTGGGTGGTTATTACTGTTTATTTAATTAAAAAAAGGAGTAACCGCCTGATCGTGGGGCTGGCCTGTATATCCCTTGTTTTAATGTATATATTGTCATCAGCTGTGGGGGTTATGCTGTTTTTGATACCCCTGGAAACAAAATTCCCGTATTATAATATCAGTAGATATGATAAAGAACTCCCTATTGTGGTTCTGGGAGGAGGTATTAATTATTTTGGTGAAAAAGGTGAGGGAAAGTTAAATCCGATAACCCTTCAGCGGTTAGTAACCGGTTACAGGTTATATAAAGAAGTAGAAACCACCCTGATTTTTACCGGGGGGCAGGGTATCGGCCATTCCGGCCCCAGTGAGGCTGATGTTGCCGGGGAGTTCCTCCGGGAGCTGGGAATTAATCAGGAAGCTTTAGTTCTGGAAAACAGGGCCCGCAATACCTATGAAAACGGATTGTATGTCAGGGATTACCTGGAGCAGAGAAACGGGCTTGATAGAGGTGTTTATCTGGTTACTTCGGCTGTTCACCTTCCCCGGGCAGTTGGTGTTTTCCGGAGGCTAAATCTTAAGGTGGTGCCGGTACCGGCGGGGTATTTTGCTGATCATACCCAGGGCTGGCTTGACTTTTTTCCGGCCCGATCTAATTTGAATGCTACCCTGGCTGCTATTCATGAGTGGATTGGCCTTTTGTGGTATAAGGTCAGGGGCAGGATTTAATAATTAAATTTATTAATAAATAAAAGGAGAGGAGAAAAATATGCCAGCAGATCTACACATACATTCTACATATTCAGACGGGTCTTATACCCCGGCTGAACTGGTTAGTTATGCGGCAAAAAAGGGGTTAAAGACAATAGCTGTGGCTGACCATGATACAGTGGAAGGGGTTGCAGAGGCTTTAAAATACGGCAGGGAAAGGGGAATTGAGGTTATTCCTGCTATTGAATTTTCGACTTTCCGTAAAAAAGCGGAGATACATATACTCGGGTATTTTATAGATTATAATAATAATGATTTTCTGGCCGAGATTGATAAGATATATCAGGCCCGGCTGAACAGGGCCAGGAAGATGGTTGAAAAACTTAATGAGCTCGGAGTTGAGATAAGTTATGAGGAGGTAAGGAACCTGGCTGGTGATGATTATGTAGGACGGCCCCATATTGCCAGGGCTATGATCAAAAAGGGTTATATCACTGAGATGGGAGAAGCCTTTACCGATGATTATATCGGGAATAATGGTCGGGCTTATGTCCCCAAATATCAGCTATCCCCGGAACGGGCTATTCAATTAATTAAAGAGGCGGATGGTATCCCTGTCCTGGCCCATCCCCACTTTATTAACAGGGGTGACCCCTTAAAGAAAGAGGAGATCAGCAGGTTGGTGGAGGGAGGCCTTGAGGGAATAGAGGTCTATCATTCCAAGCATTCTGAAGAAGTCAGCAACTATTACCTGGGGGTAGCCCGGGAACTGGATCTTCTTATCACTGGAGGTTCAGATTTTCATGGAGATAATTCTCCTGATATAGATATGGGTGATGTTGTTATAGAAGACAGTTATGTAGACAGGCTTAAAGCCCACTGGGGAGGTTTTCTGGATGAGTGATGATAAAGTTACAATCAAAATTCCCCGTCCCCTTTATAATAATATAAAAAAAGTTATTGATGGTACCGGGTTTAACAGTGTTACCGAATTTATTGTTTATGTCATGAGGGATTTAATTTCAACCACCGAGGTTAAAGATAAAGACCGGGAGGAAATATTTAGTAGAGAGGATTTGATAAAAGAGGAAATTAATCTTATAAAACAGCGTTTGAAGAGTTTAGGATACCTGGAATAAAGAGGGGTAAAAAATGAGGTTAAAAAGGATAATTGTCGTCTGTGGTCTTATAATAAGTTTGTTTTTATTGTTAATACCGCCACCGGCAGGGCTTACGGTATCTGGCAAAAATGCCTTTGCCATTTTTATAATCAGTTTAACCCTCTGGGTTACTAACATCATACCCCTTGCTATGACCAGCCTTCTGGGTATGGCTTTGATTCCCTTACTCGGGGTTATGGATGTTGAGGAGTCCTTTTCTCTGTTCGGGAATAAGGCTATCTTCTTTATCCTGGGGGCCTTAATTCTGGCTGCAGGAATCCAGAAAACAGGCCTCGGGGTCAGGATAGCTTACCGGATATTACTTTTTTTTGACGGGAGTGCCAATAATTTAATTGGTGGTATTTTGACAACAGCAGCTCTCCTATCGTGTATTATGCCCGAACACGCTGTAGCAGCCCTGTTGTTTCCGATAGTGATTCAGATATCACGCAGTCTAAATTTAAAACCGATGGAAAGTCAACTGGGTAAGGCCCTGTTCCTGTCCCTGGCCTGGGGAGCTGTTATCGGGGGGATAACTACCTATTTAGGTGGAGCCCGGAATTTGCTGGCGGTAGATATTCTCCAGAAAAATTATCACATTTCCATAGGTTTTGTTAACTGGATTCTTATGGCCCTTCCCATTCCCATTATAATTTTAATACTGGCCTATTTTACAATTACATATTTCTTTAAACCGGAAATAACGGACTCAGTTGAGGCTAAAAAGAAACTGGAAAAAATAATGGGTAATCAGGGCCAACTCAGTAAATCGGAGAAAAAACTGATTGCTGTCCTTATAATGGTTATTCTGATGTGGCTTTTACTATCCTCCAGGGTTGACATTGCTATTACGGCCCTTCTGGGGGGAGTGGCTATTTTCGTCCTTGATATCGTTAAGTGGAAGGACATTGTAGATTATGTAAACTGGGGAGTAATCTTTATGTACGGAGGGGCTATTGTTGTAGCCAGCTCCCTGAGTATTACCGGTGCTGCTGCCTGGCTCTCCAGTACGATTTTCTCCAGTATTTCTGTAAGTCCCTTTATCTTTATTGCTGTTATTACCCTGGTTACTAAACTTTTGACCGAAGGGATCAGTAATGTGGCTGCTGTGGCCATCATACTTCCCCTTGCCTTTAGCTGGGGTGAAATAAGTCAGATAAACCCGATAGCAACTACACTGGCTGTTGCCCTATCAGGAGGTTTAGCCTTCTGTTTGCCCATGGGGACTCCTCCCAATGCCATTGCGTTTTCGGCTGGTTATTACAGGATAAGTGATGTCCTGAAGGTTGGGGTCATTTTGAACATAATTTCCTGGGTAGTGGTATTGTTAATCAGTAAATTTTACTGGCCACTCCTCGGTATAAATTTATAACATTAGCATTTCAGGACTTTAACCATTTCAGGAGTAGTTGTGCTGGCAGGTAATAAAAGAATAATTTCCCAGGGTTGGTAGTTAAGGGCTTAAACCCTGATGAACAGGGGTAAGTCCTGTTTGTTTTATAGTGAAATAAGATTATACAGAATATAAAGACACCAGGGGGTGTTGTTAAAATGGAACTTAATTTTATTGCAATTCTCTCTAAATTTATTCCAGTTGTTGTTCTAATGGGGATTGGTTATTATCTAAGGGTTAAAACCTATATTTCACAAAATACTGTAAATGATATTAAAAAACTGGTGGTAAATATAGCTTTACCGGCTTTACTTTTTAATTCATTTTTAAATGTAAACTTTCAGGTTAACTATCTTTATATTATAATAATGGTTTTTCTGGGAAATCTGATTTTACTGTTTACTGGTTATAAATTTAAGGGTTTTATAGGGGTTGATGATGAATATGTACCGTTGCTGTTCAGTGGCTTTGAAGTAGGGATGCTGGGAATCCCTCTTTTTACAGCTGTATTTGGGATAGAGAATGTAAAATATATTGGTATTATTGATATTGGTCATGAAATATATATATGGTTTGTATTACTGGGTATTTTACTTACCCTCAAAAAGGGAAAGCAGAGCTATAAACAGCTTGCCAGATCCTTTATAACATCACCCATAATTATTGCTATTTTGATGGGAATGGTTTTTAACACAGCCGGTATACCAGGTCTTTTGAAGAATATCTATCTCTATAACGGGATAATTGATAGTATAAGCCTCTTATCGAATATTACCGTTCCCCTGATTTTATTAATAATTGGGTTTGAACTGGATTTTAAGGCAAATTCGGTTCGGCTTCCCCTCAAGATTTCAGCCCTAAGACTGATATTTGCTGTTCTGGTTGCTGGCCTTATAGGTTTTACCTTTGTTGATTTTTTAAAGTTAAACAGGATGTATGTTCTGGCCCTGATGGTAATGTTTATCCTGCCACCCCCTTTTATAATACCACTCTTTATTAAGGAGGATAAAGATAAGGACAAAAGTTATATATATAATACCCTGTCTTTACATTCTTTGATTTCTATAGCTGCCTTTATGGCTGTTAGCCTTCTGGCCAGTATCATGTTTTTATAATTTACCAAATTTATCTGGAGAAGTATATGATTGAGTTTCTGTTGACTAAATATATATAAATTAAACTTGACACACTTATCAATGTCTGGTAAAATATTAAACAATTAAACTGCATATAATTGAATAAAATGCCAATCATCAAGAGTGGTGGAGGGACTGGCCCGAAGAAGCCCGGCAACCTACCTGAGTTTAGCAAGGTAAGGTGCCAAATCCTGCATTCTGGGGAATCCGGAGTGAGAGATGAGGGGAATTAAAAACCCTCTCATGAGGGTTTTTTTTAATCAGGGCCTCTTTTAAAGGGGCTATTTTTTTTAGAGGAAGGATGGGATAAGATGGTTGTTATCAAGAATCTGGTAAAGGAATATAATACCGGACATGGAAAAGTGACAGCCTTGAAAGGGATTAATCTCAGGGTGAGGGAAGGGGAGATTTTTGGCATAATTGGGCCGAGTGGAGCCGGCAAGAGTACCCTGATCAGGACCATAAACCTGCTGGAAAAGCCGACCAGTGGTGAGATATACATAAATGGTGTCAGGTTAACTTCTTTAAAGGGTAAAACATTGAGGAAAAAGAGGCAGAAAATTGGTATGATTTTTCAGCACTTTAATCTTTTAAACTCCAGGACAGTCAGGGGGAATATAAGCTTTCCTTTAGAAATTGCCGGAGTGCCTGCAGTTGAGAGGGAAGAGAGGGTTGAACGTTTAATGGAACTGGTTGGACTTGGTGACCGGGCTGACCATTACCCCTCACAGCTCAGTGGTGGCCAGAAACAGAGGGTCGGTATAGCCCGGGCCCTGGCCAACAATCCTGATTTATTATTATCAGATGAAGCTACTTCTTCTCTGGACCCGGAGAGTACAGAATCTATTTTGAATTTATTATCAAGAATAAGGGAGGAAATGAATTTAACCATTATCCTTATAACCCATGAAATGGAGGTTATAAAACAGATTTGTGACCGGGTGGCTGTAATTGAAGGCGGAAAAATAATAGAGGAGGGGAAGGTAATAGATGTTTTTGCCAGCCCTCAGGCCCCTTTAACGAGGCGCTTTATCAAATCAGTTATTAATTTTGATCTCTCCCCCCGCGTCCTGGAACACCTGGATGTAATCGATAAAAAGGAAGGGAAAATTATCAGACTATCATTTGTCGGGGAAAAGACCCATAAACCGTTGATATCCTCTCTGGTTAGAAAATATAAAATTGATGCCAATATCCTTTATGGTAATGTCGATGATATAAAGGGGGTACCCTTCGGAACTCTGGTGTTAAAACTGGAAGGAGACATAACCCAGATTGACAGGGCTATAAAATTCTTGCGCCAACAGGGGCTAAAAGTGGAGGTGTTAACAGATGACAGACCTGATAGGGCTGTTGGCCAGGTACAATGATTTAATCATAAACGGGCTTAAAGAAACTTTATATATGGTTGGGTTGTCACTGGGACTGGCAACATTATTCGGTATCCCCCTCGGGGTGATGACTACCATAACGGCTAAAGGACACATTATGGAATGTAAAGTCCTTAACAAAGTATTGAATAGTATTATCAATATTGGACGGTCAGTACCGTTTATAATTCTGATGGTAGCTATTATTCCCCTGACCAGGTGGCTGGTGGGGACTTCAATAGGGACTACAGCAGCTATAGTCCCTCTGTCGCTGGCTGCTATTCCATTTCTGGGGCGGGTTATTAATAATGCCCTGATGGAAATTAGTCCGGGAGTAATTGAAGCCGCTCAATCAATGGGTGCTGCTCCATGGCAGATTATCTTTAAGGTTTTACTGCCCGAGTCACTCCCGGCCATGATTCTGGGAATAACCCTGACCGGAATTAATTTGATAGGCTATTCAGCCATGGCCGGTGCTGTTGGAGGAGGTGGTCTCGGGGATATTGCTGTCCGTTATGGATTTCAAAGGTTTAAAGTAGGTATCATGATAGAAACTGTGATCGTTTTAGTAATCCTGGTCCAGCTTGTTCAGTGGCTTGGTAATTACCTGGCAAGCCGTTTTGACCATCGTTAATATGAAGGCTCAGCTTTTTTTACCGTGAAAATTATAAAAAAGAAAAGGAGAGATGAGAAGTGAGAAGAAATATAATCTTTTTTCTGGTGTTGATTTTTGTTCTGGGAGTAGGTAGTATAGCCCTGGCCGGGGATAAGGTATTAAAGGTAGGAGCGACACCAGTTCCCCATGCTGAGATACTCGAATTTGTGAAACCTATTCTGGAAAAGGAAGGCATTAAACTTGAGATAGTGGAGTTTACTGACTATGTTACCCCCAACCTGGCCCTTGCCGAGGGAAGCATTGATGCCAACTATTTTCAGCACGTACCTTATTTAAATCAGTTCAAAAAGGACCATAACCTTGATATAACCTATACCCTTAAAATACATGTTGAGCCCTTTGGGCTGTATTCAGAAAAAATAGATTCCATTGATGACCTGCCCGCGGGTGCCAGAATAGCCCTGCCCAATGATCCCTCCAACGAGGGGCGGGCCCTGTTGTTGCTCGAGAGTAAAGGGTTTATTAAATTAGATGCAGAAGATAAATTAAAGGCTACCCCTTTTGATATTGTTGAGAATCCCTATAACCTTAAATTTGTAGAGCTGGAAGCAGCGACTTTACCCCGGATATTACCTGATGTTATGGCAGCCTTTATCAATACTAACTATGCCCTGGAAGCTGGACTGAATCCTTTAAAGGATGCCCTTATTATTGAGGGTAGTGAATCCCCATATTCCAATGTTCTGGCTGTTAGAACAGAAGATAAAGATAACCCCCTGATTATAAAGCTGGGTGAAGTATTAACGAGCCAGAAGGTAAAAGATTTTATCCTGGAGAAGTATAAAGGAGCAGTTGTGCCGGTGTTTTAAGGGTATGTCCTTTACATTAAATTTAACTATAACGCTGCTATCACTGGCTTTAGGCCAGAGATTGTGTCTTTAAGGTATTTTCTTTACATTTAATATAACTTTAGGAAGATTTAGAGAATCTGGTCCTGTACTGGATTTGGGCATTAATTAACACCAGGTTTTAATCTTAATTACATTATATTGAACTGGGTAGTGACCGAATATTGAATGGATAGTGACCGGGTGGTAAACTGTTATGGTTCCGCCCGGTTTTTTATTTTTGAGTAAATTTTTTAATAAGTTCTGATATATTATAAATATCAATTCCGAAAGCCCTTGATATGAATAACCCTTATTTAAACAAAATATTTTATTTCTGCCTCAGGGAAGTATTTATTAATTGTCTCCCTCATAAATGACTCAATTTTTTTCATTGTCTCCGGGGGATAAACATACTTTCCATACCCGAATTGTCCATATTTAAACTGGCGGGTTTCTTCATTCATGGGGAGTCTGGTATTGGGGTATATTTCTTCTATAATCTCTTTGGCCCGTTTGGTAAAGCGGTGGGTAATGAGCTCAAAAAATATTCCTTTACCACTGGTTTTAAGTTTATCTTTTAATTCTTTAAAAAGAATACCGTATTCTTCCTGCCATCCTTCGTATATAAAAATAGGGGCTATTAGAAAACCCATCGGATAACCGGCCTTAAAAACCCTGGTAGCAGCCTCAATCCTTTCCCGGGGAGAGGGTGTGGTTGGTTCAAATTTTTTTATGGGGTAGCTGCTATTTATACTAAAACGGAATTCAGTATGATTATTATGCTTTATGTGGAGCAGAGAATCTATGTTACTGAATTTGGTTACAAATCTGAACCGGCCCAGCTTTGTCCCGGCAAAATAATTTATAGTTCTTTTCAGGGAACCGCTCCATTCTTCAACAGGAACCGGGTCTGAAGTGGCTGAACCCTCAAAAATAGTAATATCCGGTTTTCGTTCTTCCATATATTTTTCGGCCTTTTTCAGGATTTCTTCAATATTTACATATATTTTGATATAGGGGTTTTTCCCGAGATTGGTAGAGAGATAACAATAATGGCAATGGGCAGGACAACCCGTGACCAGGGGTAATTGATAATGGGCAGAGGGTTTACAGGATTGAAATTGCCCCAGGGAACGGACTGACACGACTACCGTCCTTTTGGCCCTGATAAACTTCTTCTGGAAAGACACATTGGGGTTTAAGGGAAAAGGGCCCCGGGAGGCTATTATTCTGGTATCAATGCCACTTTCTTTAAATTTATTATATAATTTTTTCCCCAGGGGATAATCCATGGCGTTTTCCCGGACAAATACCGTCTGTGGTGTGAAGTCTGGCAAGATATTTACCTCCTTGAGTAAAGGTTAGGGTTATAGTAAACTTCCTGCTTAAATTATTTTTGCAATTGATTTTCTGGTTATAAAACTGAGCGAGGGTTTCTTTTCATAAAAATTCTCTTTAATTAATATTTCCTGAAAGGGGATTAAATAAAGGTTACAGAGCAAAATATAATTTAATAAATATTTCTTTATATATTTTAAAGCCAGGAGGTAAAAACTAAAACAGGGGTGATTATAATGGGACCAGTAGAAATTCTAAAATGGCAGCATAACCAGATAGAAAAGATGATAAAAGAATTTGAACCAGAGAGTAAAGATTTTAAAAAAGGAGAGCTGACACCAGAATACGGGAGTCTTATGCAAAGGGTTAACGAACATTTTGCTCTTGAAGAAGGGCCCATGCTTGAGATGTTAAGTACCCTGGTTGATATAGAAGAGAGGACAATCAATTTTATAACTGAAGACCATGAGAAGATAAAGAAACTGATGGAGAAGCTTAAAGGAGATGGAGATATCCATAACTTTTCCAGAAAAATTATGTCACACATGAAAAAAGAGGAAGAAACCGTTTACTTTATGGTTGATAATTTTCTAACTGAAGAACAGCTTGGACTCCTCATGGAAAAAATGGAGTTAAAGAATGATTTTCTTCCGATAGTTGATTGAGGTATAATATATATAAAGGTTACAGGAGGTATTTAAAACAGGAGGCATTTTAAAATGAGGAAAAGTCTGTTTACCCTGTGGAAGATAATAAAGTTTTTAAGGGATAATGATGTGAAGACAGGGCAGAAGTTATTATTCCTGGTGCCGTTTTTATACCTGATAATGCCCTTTGACGTGGTTGGAGACTTTTTTCCAGTGGCGGGCCAGTTAGATGATGTGGCGGTATTTGTGCTCATGTGGCCTATCTTAAAAAGTTTGATAAGTGGCTATGAACCCGGAGAGGGTTCTGGCAATGATTCCAGGGATGAGGATACGGTAGATATGGACAGGGGTGATTATGAAATAGAATGAGGTAATTTGACAAAAAATGTTTTTCAAAAAAGGAAAAATATAATAAGTTGTAGAAGTATTAGAAGTAAGGTTGTATTATTGTATGTTTTTATAGTATTTTTTTAGATATATTTTATAGAAGGGAGTGAAGTTTTTGCTTTTCTTTAAGAATAGGTCAGAGTTGTTGTTATTAATTATAATAATGTTTTTGTGTGTTACTTCCGTCAGCCATGCAGCTGAAATGGTTAAAAAACAGGATATAGTTGATTATCAGTTACATAAAGTCAAATCAGGAGAGACCCTGTGGTTTTTATCAGGCAAATATGGAGTTCCTATAAAGCATATAAAAGATTTTAATGGTCTAAAGAGCACCAGGATAAAGCAGGGTCAGACACTTAAAATACCGTATTTTAAAACACTATATTTAATTAAAATAAATAAAGGGGATACCCTCTGGTCTGTTTCCCGCCAGTTTAAGACTACAGTAGAGGAGATAAAGCAGTTTAACAGCCTTACCGTTAATACAATTTACCCGGGACAGCACCTGGTTTTAATTAAGGATAAACCAGATAACTTTTATCCCACTGGAGAGCTACCGACCTGGCAAGAAGTTTTTATAAACTGGAAGGAAAATTACTGGATTATCAAGACAATAAAAGAATTAACCCCTGATGAGAAGGCAAAAGAACAGCTGGACGACCGGATAACAAGGAAAGATTCCCTGACCAGAGCAGAACTGGCTGTTATGGTAGAGCAGATACTGGACAGGCTGGAAGAACAGGAAGAGATGGATAATACCCTGGAAGAGAAAATAACCCTGGACCGGGATAATGTTGACCAGCTTTACAGTATTGTACAGCTTTTACATGATGAGCTCGTTGAAATGGGGGTTAAGGTAAATAAAGTTGAGAAAAACCTTAAAACCCTGGATACAGAAATGGGTAAAGAACTTACCGGTGTTAAACAGGATGTTACTGGCCTTAAAAGTGATGTTGGCTTAATTGAAAAGGAAGTGGAGAAAGAGCGGGAGATTACAAGGAATTATAATCAGTTTAGGATAAGTGGTTTTACCAGGTTGGACTATACTAAAGACCTGATAAATAATAATCTTGACCCGGCTATAAGCCAGACTTTCTTCTTCAATGCCAATACTGTTTTAAGTAGCCAGAAGCAAATAAACTTCTTCCTCGAGGCTGATTATATTCTGGATCAGGGAACAGATATTAAAATCGGAAGTAACGGGGATTTTACCCTAAATAAACACAATAAATTTAATTTCACCTTTGCTCATCAACAGCCCTTTAATACTTCTACTGAAAAGCAGACTTATGTTGACCTGAATTATCTCTTGACAACTAAATTTATGGATCTCAATGTCCTGACTGCCCATGGTAATTATAAAACCGCGCAGGCTTCTTTGAATTCTGCCAGGGCACTCTTTAAAACCCCGATTATGGAGTTTGAAGCTGATTATTATAATAAAGATTACAATCTGAATTATCTCATCATCGGAAGAGATTATTTGCCCGGGGAGAGGTATTTCAGGGACTTTATCCTTGAAGAAATTGATTTTATGGGGTATAAAGTTGTTTCGCCCCTGGTGGTTGAAGATCACCGCGTCTTAAATCTTATGCTCCCTGTTAAGGATGTATATCGAATTACAGCCGGGCTGGAAGAGATGGATGGTCTGAGTGGAACCGTTATTGGGTTGAGAAAAGAAGGCAAACCATGGGACATGAGGGTTGACTACCTGTTCTGGGAGGATAAGGCCTTACTGGACCGGACCCTGCGTTCAGAGTTTAATTTTAAATATGCCTTATTTAACTTTGGTTTAGACCTCTATTACACCTGGGCTGATGAAACACTGATGACAAATCGTTACATGACAGAAGTAGGCCTTGAACTAACAGATTACCTTAAAGCAGAGCTGGCATATACAAAAGAAAAGGTAAAATCCGGGGTTGCTCTTCCGGAATTAGAATATATGGGCATGGGGTTAGAATTCCGGTTTTAAGTGTCAATGACGGGAGGTACTGGTATAAAAGGCAACTGTAATTATAGAATAAGAAATGTAATTATAGAATAAGAAAGAAAAAATATAAAATTAATAAAAAAGAAAGGGCAGTTCCCCGGGGACTGCCCTTTCTTTGGTTAAATGTGGTTAATAACATATCAGAAATGAATTAATAGTAGGAGTAGTAATATTCTTTTTGCTTATGTGGTATTTTGTTGGCTACTATTCCCAGGAGATTAGCTTCTGCATTTTCCAGCATCTTTAATCCATCTCTGAAACCCCGTTTGTTGCTTTCACCGATTGAAACTACCAGGATGACCCCGTCAACGGAAGCTGCCATACTGAGACTATCCGAAATTACCAGGGGAGGAGAGTCGACAATAACCAGGTCTCTATTATTAGAAAGGTCTTTTAAAAGCCTGGTAAAAGAGAGACGGTCAATAATGGGAGCACTTTTTTTCTCTCTGGTGCCACATGGAACTATTTCGATTTCATGTGGGTTTAAGTATTTTCTTGTAACTTCAGTGGGGGTCGTCTGGCCTTTAAGGATGTCACTTAATCCCGGGTCTGGATTTATGCTGAGAATCTTATGCAGCCGTGGTTTCCTTAAATCAGCATCAACCAGCATGACCCTTTTACCAATTTCTGCAAAGGCAAAGGCCAGGTTTACAGATATAGTGGATTTTCCTTCAGCACCGGGGCCGGTACTGGTAATCAAAACGGTCCGGGCTTCATTCTTTTTTGCAACAAATTCCAGGTTAGCCCTGAGGAGTCGGTAGGCCTCAAGGGCTGGATCATTTGTATATCTGGAGTAATTAACCATGGGCATCATCCTTTAATTATTATGATCACGTCCATCATTTTTTTTGTCTATATAAGGAATATAACCTATTATTGGTACATCTGTTATTTCCTCAATTTCTTCAACCCGCTGAATAGTATTATTTATAAATTCAAGAATAAAAGCTATAAAGACACCAACAAAGAGACCCATTATAATGGCAATGGCAAGGTTTAATTTCATATTGGGTCCGACCGGGCTTTCGGGCACGACCGGGGGATCGACTGTAATAATATCAGAGACCTTCATGGCCTCAGTTATCTTTAATTCCTGGTATCTGGTCAAAAGCATGGTATATAGTTTTTCAGAAACCTCCAGTTTCCTGAGTAACCTTGAGTACTCCAGTTCTTTTTTGGGTAACTGCTCTGTTTTTGCTTTAATCTTTTGAAACTGGATATTCAGAGACTCTTTTTGCGCTTTCAGGGAGGTTAACTCTGTTTCCAGTTTGACTAATTCCTGTTTTAGATTATTATAAACAGGGTTTGTCGTATAGATGGTTGAGGTTATAACTTCACCAAGAGTATTAGAAATTTCGTTAAGGATTGATTTTTTCTCAGCTTTTAATTTAATAATCTCAGGGTGTTTGTCCGTATAGACTGTTGTCAAAGAGTCTAGCTCGATTTCCAGTTCTGTCAGTCTATTTTTAAGTTCTGTATAAGCAGGGTTTTTGGAAAGGGTTTTAGATGATAATATAAGCTCCCGGGACGACTGTAATTTGTTATATAAGTGGTTCAGGGCAGCCCGATGTGTTTTTATATTGATTTCCACTTCTGCCAGATTTTCTTCCAGGTCCAGCATTGATTGCATAATTTTCTGGGTAAAATTAGAGAGAACAAGGCTTTTGTTTTCTTCTTTATAATGTCTGACTTCTGCCTCAATATTTTTTAAATCCCTGGAGACCTTCTCCAGTTGCCGGGCTACATAGTTTCGGGCATTAACCGTTGCTGATTTTTTTAAATTCCTATTATTTATAATAAATTCTTCTATTAGATATGATATAATCTGCCGGGCTATTACCGGGTCTGTATGTTTTATGGAAATTTTAATTAACCTGGTATCAGGTATAATCTCAATGTTTAAGTTAGTAATTAAATACTTAACTGAAACCTTATTTTCGTCAAAGTGTTGACTGACTTTTTTAAGGAGTTTCCTAGTTTTTAACAATTTACTGTAAGTGATAAGATCCCTGTTATTGTTGTTAAAAGGGGATAGTTCAATTTGATTTAAAGTAGTAGGAGTTTCATCTATCATTAACAGGGCATCTGACTGAAATACCGCCGGTTTGTATGAGGTAAGGATATAACCCATAACACCTGCCAGGATAGTTATAGCCAGTATCAGCCATTTTCTTTTATTTAAAATTCCGAGGTATTCAGTGAGATCAATCTCATACTCATAATTATGGGGTATATTATCCATATTAGTTCACACCCAACAGATTCTTCAGGGAATTTAAGAAGGGTATAAGGGATAGCAGGTGTTCAAAATCCGGGTATGGTTTTTCAGGTATATATATTATATCACCGGGCTTGAGTACCGGGTTACTGGTATCATCAATATTTAAATTATATAAGTCTGCTCTGTCAATTTTAATTTTTAATTTCTTTTTATGGGGTGAATCCCTGTTAATTACAATCTGGGTCAGGTCGGCCCGGTCTGTTATAAAACCGGCTCTGGCCAGGGCATCGAATAACCTTATATCCGGTTTATAGGGAAAAGACCCGGGTTTTTTTACCTGTCCCATTACGGTAATCAGTCTGGTTTTGGAAGGGATATAAATAGAATAATGATCCTTTATTTTAAAGGTAGTTGCCAGATAGGGATTTTCAATAAGGTTTAAGACCCTCTTGCCTTCCGTAGTATTTATTATAATACTGGAAAGATCAGCCTCTGGTGTAAAACCTCCGGCCCTGCTAAAAACCTCCTGGAGGGAGAGGGGTTTATCAAATTTAAGAATTCCCCTGGTATTAACACTTCCTGATATAGTAGCTGTCAATTTTTTGGTTTTAATTACATTAATAATTACCATGGGATTTTTTATATATCTGGATAATTTATTTTCAAATTCGTTTGCTAATAAATCTACTTCTTTATCACTTATTTTAATTTTCTTAATAAGGGGGAAATATATAATTCCTCCAGGAGGAACAGTTATAACTTTCCTAAGGTCATTATGTCCCCATACTGAAATTTCAACAGTATCGCCTTCTTTAATGGTATAGGAGGCCAGGACTGGACCTGTTATTAACAGGGTTAAAAATAGTATAACCAGGACAATATATATTAAATGATTGTGTTCTCTTCCCATAAATTTGTCACCTGCTTCCATTATATCTTGAAAATGCTAGGGGTTAATGTGACCTGGGTCACAGAAAAAAGCCCAAAAATAGTTATAACCGGGTGATTCGTTGGGTAATATGGGGAATAATGTCATAAAAACACGATATTGTAAAAGTAATAACAATATTTAGTTAATTTTGCTTAAAGAAATAAATCCCCCTATAAAAGGGGATTACCAGAAAGATACCCATAATCCTAAAGGGGGATTGCCCGGAAGGACCGGGCTTTATCCACATTTGGAAAAACCACAGTTACGGCAGACGGTACAGCCACCTTCATGTTCCAGTTTATAACCACATTCAGGGCAGGTACTACCTGTAGTGGTTTTGCTGCTTCCATCATCTTCTTTAGATAGAGATATTCCCCCGGTTTTATTATTTTTTGATGATTTACCGGGTTTACTACTATTGTTGGAAGCCGAATTATTTTCATCAGTAGCCAGGCTCAGGTTTTGTTGAAATAGCCTGCCATTATCGGTGGCCCTGACAAATTTTTCAATAGCTCGTCCGATAGCGTCAGGACAGGAAGTATTATTAACCCCTTTTCGGATAAGGGCTGCTTCACACCTTATTCCCTTTAACTGGTCTGTTATTTCTTTGATAGAGATACCGCTTCTAATAGCCAGGGAGGCCAGCCGGCTTATCGCTTCTGACTGGGCATGACAGCCTCCACCTTTACCGGTAGTGGTGAAGACCTCACATATTCCTTTGTCATCGGCATTAATGGTAATATAGAGTTTGCCACAGCCTATTTTTGTTTTTTCAGTGGTCCCATAGGTTATTTTGGGACGGGGACGTTTTTTAAAACCGTTATTACCGTAAGTTTTACTTCGACCTGTGGCCAGAACCTGTTCAGAACGGCTCCCATCACGGTAGATAGTAACTCCCTTGCACTTCAGGTCATAGGCCAGGGTATATACCCTGGCTACATCTTCTTTAGTGGCTTCATGGCGGAAATTGACTGTTTTACTGACAGCATTATCAACCCATTTCTGGAAGGCGGCCTGCATTTTGATATGCCATTCTGGTTCAATATCATGGGCGGTAACGAATATCTTCTGGACATCTTCCGGTATTTCGGACATTCCCTGAATTGAACCCCTCTCAGCGACTTTAGCCATTAACTCTTCACTGTAAAAGCCCCTTTCTCTGGCTATTTTCTCAAAATAGGGGTGGACTTCGATTAAAGTATCATCAAGGACATGACGTTCGTAGTTAATGGCAAAGAGAGGTTCAATACCACTACTACACCCGGCAATAATGCTTATAGATCCGGTCGGGGCAATGGTAGTCGTGGTAGCATTTCTCATGGACTTATCATAGATACTTCCTTCAATATTGGGGAAGGAACCTCTTTTCCTGGCAATTTTATGGGATTCATCATGAGAGATTTCATTAATAAACTTCATTACTTTTTCAGCCAGGTTTACAGCCCTATCACTGTTATAGGGGATACCCAGTCTTATTAGGAGGTCACTCCAGCCCATGACTCCAAGCCCGATTTTTCGATTTGAATAAACCATTTCCTTTATTTGTTCAAGGGGATAACGATTCATATCAATAACATTATCTAAAAAGCGGGTAGCTGTTCTCACCGTATTTTCTAATTTCTCAAAATCTACCTCAGGCTTATCACCCTCATTTTTAACCATGTGGGAGAGATTGATAGACCCCAGGTTACAGGCCTCATAGGGCAGGAGAGGTTGTTCACCACAGGGGTTGGTGCTTTCAATTTCACCCAGATGGGGGGTGGGGTTATGTCTGTTTATTTCATCTATAAAGATTATTCCCGGTTCACCGTTTTTGTGGGCCATTTCAACAATTTTATTAAACACTTCCCGGGCCCGCAGCTGACCAACAACCTGTCCACTCCGGGGATTGACCAGGTCATACTCTTCATCTTTTTTAACTGCTTCCATAAATTCATCAGTTACAGCCACAGAGATATTAAAGTTATTAAGCCGGTTTTCGTCCGCTTTGGCGGTTATAAACTCCATAATATCCGGGTGGTCAACCCTTAATATACCCATATTAGCTCCCCGCCGTTTACCACCCTGTTTAACAGTATTGGTTGCTGCGTCAAAAATCTCCATAAAGGAGATAGGACCACTGGCAACCCCACCGGTTGTTTTTACAATATCACTTTTAGGGCGGAGCCTGGAGAAACTAAAACCCGTTCCGCCTCCGCTTTTTTGAATAAGGGCGGTATATTTGAGGGCATCGAAAATACCATCCATACTATCCTCGATAGGGAGGACAAAACAGGCACTCAGCTGCTGGAGGTCGTTATCGGCATTCATCAGGGTTGGAGAGTTGGGTAAAAAATCAAGGCTGGCCATAAGGTTGAAAAAGGCCTCTTTATCTCTTTCGGGATCTTCACCATATTTTTCATTGGCACTGGCAATATTGTTTGCTACTCTTTTAAACATTTCTTCCGGGGTTTCAATAAGTTCCCCACTGGCATCTCTTTTAAGATACCGTGCTTTAAGGACCTTAATGGCATTTCTGGTAAGCTTAATATCAGCCATATTATCACCTCATTTTTAGTAAAATAATTAAAAAAGTATCCATTAAAAGCTATACATGAAAAATAAGATATGTATGTTGCTTTATACCTGTTTTATTAAACAGTAATATAATTATAGCATTTTATATAAGGGGAGTAAAGGGGGGGTGTAACAATATATAGTAGTGTTAATTATTATAAATACAATATGTTGTATTATAACCCCGATATGCTTCATTTTATCTCAGAATATACCCGGGGTCGGGTCAGGATAGAAAAAAAGAAAAGACCCCGGTTTCCCGGGGTGGAATTTATTCAAAATCACCGATAAATTTAGGTTCAGGTTCCAGAAGAACCCCGTTTTTGTCATATACTTTCTGCTGAATTTTATTCATTAACTTCCTGACATCGCTTGCGGTGGCTTCTCCCAGGTTGATAATAAATCCGGCATGTTTGGTAGACACCTGGGCATCCCCTACCCTCAGGCCCTTTAAGCCGGCGTCTTCGATAAGTTTTCCGGCGTAATAGCCTTCAGGACGTTTAAAAGCACTTCCGGCACTGGGCCACTCCAGGGGTTGTTTTTGTTTTCGTTTTTCATTCAGTTCCTTCATTCTGGTTTTTATTTTTTCCCTGTTACCTTTTTTTAATTCAAGAACAGCTTTGACAGCTATATAGTGTTTTTCCTGGAGGACGCTGTGGCGGTAAGAAAATTTAAGTTCCGGTGCTTTGATACTAATCTCTTTTCCGGTTTTATCAACGACTACTACTTCCTTTACAACATCTTTCATTTCTCCACCGTAAGCCCCGGCATTCATGTAAAGGGCTCCACCCAGGGAGCCGGGTATTCCACTGGCAAACTCCAGTCCTGTAAGCCCTGCCTCGGCAACCCGTCCCGCCAGGCGGGCCAGGGTAACCCCACATTCAGAAGTAACCCGGGTTTCCTCAACTGTAATTTTATCAAGTTTGCCGAGATAAATAACAACTCCATTATAACCTTTGTCACTGACGATAATATTACTGCCCCGGCCCAGTACGAAATAAGGTAAGTTATTATTAAAAAGGATTTTTACTGCCTTTTTGAGGGCAGTAATATTTGATGGTACCAGAAAGAGTTCCGCTGGACCCCCTATTTTAAATGATGTGTATTGTTTTAATGGGATCCCTTTTTTGACTTCAAGGCCATTAATTTCTTTTAATATATCTAATAACTTGTTATTGATGGACATATAGTGGACACTCCCCGAATATTTTAGTAAGATCTGGACTTTTTCCGACCTTTCTTAAAAATTATATTTAATTCTTATAATAAATGACTCCCTGTAATGGTGCTTTCATATAATGTAAACTTTACTTTCATATAACCTTATATAATCTCATATTAATTGTTTGCTTACTGATATTATATTATTACCTGTTCTTATTTATAATACCATAATTTAAATAATGAACCAAGAGGTTCTGGAAGGGGTAAACGGAATCCATCCTGTAAGCAGGAAATAATTTTCTCAGGTAGAACAAATAAATAAAAGATATAATTATATAAGAATGGGAAGGTGGTATACCATGGATTTTGCCCGGATTCCCCTGGATAAGATTAAGATAGATAAAAATCAGTCCCGTCAGGAGTTTGATGCAGAGGGCATAAAACAACTGGCCCGGTCTATCGATGAAGTGGGGCAGCTCCAGCCTGTAATCGTTAAAAAGAACGGGGATGAATACAGGCTTGTTGCTGGAGAAAGGCGTTATCGGGCTGTTAAAAAATCAAGTAGTCGGGAGAAAATAGCTGCCCTGATTTTAAAAGAAGATACGGGAGAGTCGTTGTTAAAACAAATTCAGCTTATTGAAAACCTGCAGCGGGAAGATTTAAATCCCCTGGAGAGGGCCCTTTCAATAAAGAGGTTTATAGATGAAAATAACCTTACCAAGAAGGAAGCCAGCAAAAAGCTGGGGGTTCCCCGGACAACCCTGACCGAGTGGCTAAATATCCTGGAAGTACCCCCTAGATATCGGGAAGAGGTAATAGATGAAGATTCTCCCCTTACCTTATCCCATATAAGTATTGCCAAAGCCCTGGCCAGTCGGACCGGTGACCCAACCAAATTGAAACAGTTACTGGATGTAGTTCTTAAATATAATTTGAATCGTAAGGAAACCAAAGAGAGTGTTAACCTCTACCGAAAGTATCTTCATATGCCCATGGATGAAGCTGTCAGTGTTATTTTGCTGAGGCGGGAAAGACAGAAGTTATCTGATCGGCTTAGAGAAGAGGATGGGTCTGGCCGTGGGAACCCTAATCCCTTTAACAGGTTATTAAAATCCTTTAACAAAACAGGTCAAACCATGGAAGAAGTTATGGAAAAAGCAGGGGTTCCCGATGAAGATATTAAGGAAAGCCTGATTGATGAGTTTCTATATATTTATCAGCTTATGGAGATTATGGTACCGGAATTGAAAAACAAAAAGGTAGCAGACCTTATTGAGGGTATCAGGAAGAATAATAGTTTATGATAAATAAATAAGGTTGAATATCAAAAGCGAACGTTAAACTAAAATAACAATAAAATGTTCGAAAAAATTATTGACATTTGTTAGCTGGGTTCGGTATAATGAAAACAAACTGAAAATTATTACCTCGTATAACTGTGGAAATATGGTCCACAAGTCTCTACCAGATGGCCGTAAACCATCTGACTACGGGGGAAGTGCACCTAGGGTTCCGCTGTTCAGCTGTCTGCTGACCTGGTCTGGTCCGAGTGGTGCAGGTATGCACTTTTGGTGTATACTACACCGGAAGGATAAAAGCCTGGACGGGTAGGTTCCTCTGTGTTATTTTAAGGGGATCTATCTGTCCGGGCTTTTTTGATATTTCAGTGTTTTTCACAAAATTAAAATGTTTCATAACTGATTTTCTAAAATCTGATTTATAATGGCTATCGTTCATGGTTGTCTGGTAAGGATTTTCAGACAATATTATTTCATTCTTATCATATTACAGGTTTTCAGGGAAAGGGAGGGTATAATGGAACGAAATATTTTTGAAAATATCTGTCCACTTGATCACCGATATTCTTTAAAAAAAGATCTGTTTAATGACCTCGGCAAATACTTTTCGGAAAAGGCTACAATTTATTTTCAGGCTAGAGTTGAGCTGGCCCTGGTTAAGGCCCTGGCCGGGCGTGGGGTATGTAGTTTTGATGTGGTTAAGGAGGTTGAAGAGGCTGTTAAAGGGATAAAGGTAGGGGAAGTATATGAAGAAGAGGCCCGGACCAGGCATAATATAAGGGCTCTTGTTAACTGTATTCGAAAGAAAATAAGTGCTGAGGCCCGTCCCTTTGTCCATCTTTCGGCAACTTCCTTTGATATTGTAGATACGGCCAATAGCCTTCGATATAAAGAAGCTACAGAAAAATTGATTGTACCGGCACTGGAGCGGTTACTGGAGCAGTGGCTTAATCTGGCCGAACAGGAAAGGGATACACTCCAGATTGGCCGTACCCACGGGCAGCATGCTGAACCCCTTACCTTTGGGCTGGTTATGGCTTATTATGCCAGCCGGCTTCATGAGCGGATTGTTAACCTGGAGAAGGTGGTTTCCAGCCTGTGTGGTAAGATGGCCGGGGCGGTAGGAGCCTATAATGCCAGCAGTCTATTTTTTGAAGATCCGGAAGAATTCGAAAAAGAAGTATTAAAGGAACTGGGCCTGAAGCCCGCTCCCGTTTCCACCCAGATAGTCCCTCCCGAATATATGACCGACTATGTCCATTCCCTGATTACTGTTTTTGGGGTTCTGGCTGACTTCAGTGATGATATGAGGCACCTGCAGAGGACAGAAATAGGGGAAACAGGGGAGTATTTTGCTAAAGACCAGGTCGGTTCTTCGACCATGCCCCATAAAAGAAACCCCATTAATTATGAGAATGTTAAAAGCATGTGGAAAACCTTTATGCCCCGGATGGTGACCATGTATCTGGATCAGCTTTCTGAACACCAGAGAGATCTAACCAATTCAGCCTCAGGTCGTTTTATTGCTGAAATAGCCTCAGGATTAATGATGACGGTAGACCGGCTGTATAAAGTATCTTCACGGATGAAAATTAATTCCCGGAAAATGAAGAATAATTTTAACTTAAGTAAAAATATGATAATTGCTGAACCACTCTATATATTCCTGGCAGCTGCTGGCCACCCCGATGCCCATGAATATGTAAGAAAACTTACCCTGAAGGCTGATAAAGAGGGTAAGGATCTGGTTGAATTAATTAAAGCCGACAAAGAAATTGAAACCTACCTGGCTAAACTCGATAAACGCCAGAAGGATATTCTCTATAATCCGGAGCAGTATACCGGTATTGCCCGGGAAAGGACTGAAGAGATTGTGACTAAAATCAGGAAGGAGAGGGGTTTGTAATGTTAACAAAACTGGAAATGCTTTATGAAGGAAAGGCTAAAAAGGTTTATCGGACCGAGGACAAAGACAGGGTTATTATTGAGTATAAGGATGATGCTACTGCTTTTAATGGGAAGAAAAAGGGAACTATCCAGGAAAAAGGATTTTATAATGCCCAGATAAGTGCAGCTCTATTTAATCTACTCGAGGATAATGGAGTTAAAACCCATTTTATAAAAAAGCTTGGTGACAGAGAGCAGCTGACAACCTATGTGGATATAATTCCTCTGGAAGTAGTTGTCAGGAATATAGTGGCCGGTAGCCTTTCAAAGCGGCTGGGTCTTGAAGAAGGTTATGTTCTTGAAGAGCCCATTATTGAATTTTACTATAAGCGGGATGACCTGGGTGATCCTTTACTAAACAATTCACACATTAGAGCTCTGAAGCTGGCAGATGAAGAAGAAATTAAGGAAATTACAGCTATGGGTTTTAAAGTTAACGATATTTTGAGAAATTATCTTTCAAATAAAGGTATAGAACTGGTTGACTTTAAACTTGAGTTTGGGAAGAATAATGGTAATATTTTACTGGCTGATGAAATATCTCCGGATACCTGCCGGTTCTGGGATAAAAGTAGTGGAGAAAAGCTTGATAAAGACCGCTTCCGTAGGGATTTAGGCGGTGTCGAGAATGCCTACCGGGAAGTCTGGTCCCGGGTTAAATAGAACTGGTTTAGGGATTAGAACTAGTTTAGAGATTTAGGCTCCCATTAAACTAATGTAAACTTTTTATGAAATTTACTGGATTAGAAATAAGGAAATAAATCAGGATAGTCAGGGGCAGACTGATTACATTAAAATAATTAAAAGAGGAGGCCTGTTATGCGCTGGAAGATAGAGGTTAAGGTAAATCTTAAAGAGGGGATTCTGGACCCCCAGGGGAGTACCATTGAAAAATCTCTTCATTCCCTGGGTTATAAAGATATCAGTAAAGTCAGGGTTGGTAAAGATATAACCTTCTTTATGGAGGGAGAAAACAGGGAGGATGTAGTTAAAAGGGCTGAGGAGACCGCCGGCCGAATTCTGGCCAATCCAGTTATCGAAGATTATAAAGTTGAAGTAAAAAAAGCCAATTAAATGGGAGTGGTTTTATGAAATTTGGAGTAATTGTATTTCCAGGTTCCAACTGTGACCGGGACTGTTATCATGTGACTGCCCGGGTACTGGGAGAGCCGACCGAGTTTATCTGGCATGAAGATGATCGTTCCCTTGCCGGTTATGATTGTATCATTATCCCCGGTGGTTTTTCCTACGGGGATTACCTCAGGGCAGGCGCCATTGCCAGGTTTGCCCCGGTTATGGAACGGGTTAAGGAATTTGCCCGAAAGGGAGGATTAGTAATCGGTATCTGTAATGGCTTTCAGATTTTACTGGAGGCAGGGCTTTTGCCCGGGGCCATGCATCATAATGCCCACCTTAATTTTAACTGCCGGTATGTTTATTTAAGGGTTGAAAATAATAAGACTCCCTTTACAGGTAAGTTCAATAAAGGAGATATAATAAATCTCCCTGTTGCCCATAAAGAGGGTAACTATTATATAGATGACAGGGGTTTAGAGGAATTGAAGGAAAATAACCAGATTATATTAAGGTACGCAACGCCGGGGGGAGAGGTTATAGATGAAGCCAATCCTAATGGTTCAATCGGTAATATTGCCGGCATTACCAATAAAAATCATAATGTATTTGGGCTTATGCCCCATCCTGAAAGGGCCAGTGAAACCATTCTCGGTAATGGGAGTGACGATGGACTTAAAATATTTCAATCAATTCTTAAGGCTGGTGGTGTGAAACTATGAAATCCCGGGAACAACTATTAGAAAAGCTAAAATTTCACGGACTTACTGAAAAAGAGTATCACATGATTGTTGAAAAACTGGGGAGAGAGCCCAATGAACTGGAGCTGGGTCTTTTCGGGGTTATGTGGTCCGAACACTGTGGTTATAAAAATTCCAAAGCAGTCTTAAGGAATTTCCCCACCGAAGGGGAGCAGGTCCTTCAGGGTCCGGGTGAGAATGCCGGTATAGTCGATATCGGTGATAACAAGGCGGTTGTTTTTAAGATTGAGAGTCATAACCATCCGTCTGCCATTGAGCCTTATCAGGGAGCAGCGACCGGTGTTGGTGGTATAATCAGGGATATTTTTACCATGGGAGCCCGCCCTATAGCCTTACTTGATTCCCTCAGGTTTGGTCCCCTTGATGAGGAACGGGTTCGATATATTTTTTCAGGGGTGGTCAGTGGGATCAGTGACTATGGGAATAGTATCGGGATCCCCACCGTCGGTGGTGAGACTTATTTTCATAAAGCCTATAAAGGGAATCCTCTTGTAAATGCCATGTGTGTTGGTCTGGTTGATCACAAAGATATCATAAAAGCTGTGGCCCGGGGTGTTGGAAACCCGGTTATGGTTGTTGGTGCAACCACAGGTCGGGATGGTATCCAGGGGGCCAGTTTTGCCTCCGAAGAACTGAGTGAAGATTCGGAGGAAAGGCGTCCCTCGGTTCAGGTTGGTGACCCCTTTATGGAAAAACTGTTACTGGAGGCCTGCCTTGAATTATATAAGACCGATGCAGTGGTTGGTATCCAGGATATGGGGGCAGCAGGTCTGATAAGTTCTTCCTGTGAAATGGCAAGTCGGGCCGGTAGTGGTATGGAGCTGGATGTCAGCCAGGTTCCCCTGCGTGAACCGGGCCTGACTCCTTATGAAATTATGTTATCGGAATCCCAGGAGAGAATGCTGGTTGTCCCTAAAAAAGGGCGTGAAGATGAGGTTAAAAAGATCTTTAAACACTGGGGCCTTAATGCCCGGGTTATTGGCCGGGTAACCGATGACGGTATTTTAAGGATAAAAAATGGAGAAGATGTTGTGGCTGAAGTGCCAGCCCATTATCTGGCTGAGGCTCCCGAATATGTCAGGGAAGGTAAGAGGCCTGCCTGGCTGGATGAGGAGAATAAACTGGATTTGGAGTCGTTACCACTCCCAGATGATTATAATAAAGTTTTGCTGGAAATGCTGGATTCACCAAACCTGGCCAGTAAGGAATGGATTTATAGTCAGTATGATCATATGGTCCAGAACAATACAATGGTCTTACCCGGATCTGATGCAGCTGTTTTACGGATAAAGGGCACTGAACGGGCTATTGCGGTTACCACTGACTCCAACGGGCGCTATTTTTATCTTGACCCCAGGCAGGGGGGTAAACTGGCTGTGGCCGAGGCAGCCCGGAATATAGTCTGCAGTGGTGGTCAGCCCCTGGCAATTACAGATGGTCTGAATTTCGGAAATCCCGAGAAAGAAGAAATTTACTGGCAGTTCAAAGAGGCGGTGGCCGGAATCAGTGAGGCCTGCCTGGCCCTCGGCACACCGGTGGTTAGTGGTAATGTCAGCTTTTATAATGAACACGAAGGAAAGGCCATTTATCCAACTCCAATTGTAGGTATGATTGGAGTACTGGAAAAGCAGGAGTATGCTACCGATATTGCTTTTAAAGATGAGGGAGATCTAGTTTACCTCATTGGAGAGACCAGAGAAGAACTTGGGGGCAGTGAATATTTATCGGTAATACACGATAAAGACAGGGGGTTACCCCCGACTCTTGACCTTGAAGAAGAAAAGAGGTTACAGTCATCTTTATTGACTCTTATCCAGGAGGGGTTAGTTAAGTCTGCCCATGATTGTGCCGAAGGTGGTCTGACTATAGCTCTTACTGAATGTTGTCTCACCGGGGATCTCGGTGCCATAATTGAGCTGGGTGATTTCCAGATAAGGCCTGATGCGATGTTATTCGGAGAATCGGCTTCCAGGGTATTGATAACAATTTCACCTGGAGATAAAGAAAAGGCGGAATCTGTTTTACAAGAATCTGGCTTAAAATATAGAAATATCGGTAAAACGGGTGGGAACCGACTAATAATTGATAGTTATATTGACCTGGAGCTCACTGAAATAAAAGATAGGTGGGAGAGGACAATACCATGCCATATGAAATAATGAGCGGAAAACCCAGGGAAGAGTGTGGTGTATTTGGTATTTTTTCACCGGACAGGAATGATGCCGGTAGTCTTATCTACCTCGGGTTGCATTCTTTACAGCACCGGGGGCAGGAGAGTGCCGGTATTGCTGTAAGCCAGGATAAAGGGATTAACCTCTATAAGCGGATGGGTCTGGTAGATAATGTTTTTAATAAATCCATCATTGAGACCCTGTCGGGTTGGGCAGGGATTGGTCATGTCAGGTATTCAACTACCGGTTCCAGCCTGGCTGCTAATTCCCAGCCCATCCTGATTAATTCAATCAAGGGTCAGGTAGCCCTGGCCCACAATGGTAACCTTGTTAATGGTTATGAATTAAGGATTGCCCTCGAGAAAAAGGGTTCTGTTTTTCATTCTACCCTGGATACGGAAGTGATTGCCCACCTTATTGCCCGTTCTCAATACAACGATATCCCCAGTGCTCTTCTCGATAGTTTAAAAACAATTGAAGGGGCCTATTCTCTTGTAGTTTTAACAAGGGATAAGCTTATTGGCGTCCGGGATCCCCGGGGTTTCAGGCCTCTGGTCATGGGAAAGCTGGGTGAGGGCATAGTCCTGGCTTCAGAAACCTGTGCCCTGAATATAATCGGGGCTGAATATGTACGGGATATTGAACCCGGGGAGATGGTAGTGATAGATGAAAATGGTGTTCAGAGCTATTCCTTTAATCCGGAGGTTGAACCCCGGTTCTGTATATTTGAGTATATCTATTTTGCCCGTCCCGACAGCTCTTTTAATGGAAATAACGTCCATCTGATCCGTAAAGATATGGGGAGGCAGCTGGCCCGGGAAGCCGGTGACCTCCTGAAAAAAATAGATGTAGTCGTTCCTGTACCTGATTCGGGAATTTCTTCAGCCCAGGGTTTTGCTGAAGAAAGCGGCCTTCCGTTTCAATATGGCCTTATTAAAAACAGATATGTGGGTAGAACCTTTATTAATCCTACCCAGGAAATGAGGAATCTGAAGGTTAGAATGAAATTAAATCCTATTAAGAATATTATAAGGGGGAAGAATATTGCTCTGATAGATGATTCAATTGTCAGGGGAACAACCAGCCGTCAGATCGTTAATATGCTTAAAGAGGCCGGGGCCCGGGACGTTCATCTCTTTGTCAGTTCACCTCCGGTAACCCATTCCTGTTATTATGGTCTTGATACCTCCAATAGGCAGGAATTAATTGCTTCCCGGCTAAATGTCAAAGATATTGCCCGGGAAATTGGAGCTGATTCGTTAACCTATCTCAGTATCGAGGGATTATTATCTACTGTTGAGAGAAAAGAAAAAGGTTGCTGTGTCGCCTGTTTTTCGGGTGATTACCCTACCAGGACCGGAAATGGGAAACTGGCTTTAGAAAAAAACGTCCCTGAGATTAAATCAGGACAATAATCTGATACCGGGCAAGAAATATTTAAAAATGGAGGGGTTTAATGAAAAAGGGCATAACCTATGCTGATTCGGGGGTAAATATTGATAAAGGTAACGAGTTTGTGGATCGCATTAAAGATAAAGTAAAAGAAACCCACCTTCCCGGGGTTATCGGTGGGGTGGGGGGATTTGGGGGGCTTTTTGCCCCTGATTTTAAACAATACCAAAAACCGGTTCTTGTCTCTGGAACCGATGGGGTTGGTACTAAACTGAAAATTGCCCAGCTTGTTAATAAACATGATATCATCGGGATTGACCTGGTAGCCATGTGTGTTAATGATATCCTGGCCCAGGGGGCAAAACCCCTTTTTTTCCTTGATTACATGGCTACCGGGCAACTTGAGCTCGAGACCGGAGAGGAGATTATTACCGGAATTACCAGGGGATGTAAACAGGCCGGTGTTGCCCTGCTCGGTGGGGAGACAGCGGAGATGCCGGGCTTTTATCAGCAGGGGAGCTATGACCTGGCCGGTTTTGCAGTTGGGATCGTTGACCGTAAGAATATAATTACCGGTTCGAAAATAAAAGCAGGGGATCAGCTACTGGGCCTTCCTTCATCTGGGATACATAGTAATGGTTATTCCCTGGTCAGGAAAGTACTTCTTGAAAAAGAGGGGTTGAAAGTAGATGATAGAATAAAAGAGCTAGACTGTACCCTTGGTGAGGAGCTTTTAAAACCAACCCGTATTTATGTACCTGTGGTTCTTCCGTTGCTAGAAAAATATGAAGTAAAGGGAATAGCTCATATTACCGGTGGGGGAATGCCGGAAAATATAGCCCGGATTATTCCTGATGGCCTTCAGGCCAGGGTAAACAGAGAAAGCTGGTCGTGTCCCCCAGTATTTACCTATATTCAGGCCAAGGGGGATATTGCTACAGTTGAAATGGAGAGAACCTTCAATATGGGGATCGGTATGGTGCTGGTTGTTTCTCCGGATATATTAGAAAATGTTATGTCAGATATAAAGGCCCGGGGAGAAAAAGTATACCATATTGGAGAAATAAATAGTATCGGTAAAAAAGAGGGTAAGGTGGTTATCTACAATGGGCAATAAAATTAATCTGGCTGTATTTATTTCCGGGAATGGAACCAATCTTCAGGCAATTATAGATTCTATTAAAGCTGGCAGGGTTGAGGCTGAATTAAAAATGGTGATCAGTGACAAAAAGAACGCCTATGGCCTGGTCAGGGCCGAAAAGGCCGGCATTGAAAATATCTTTATTGATCCAGCTGATTTTAACTCCCGCCAGGGGTATGAGAAGGAATTGCTGGATTATCTGGATAAAAAGAATATAGACCTGGTAGCCCTGGCCGGCTTTATGCGTTTGTTAAGCCCCTATTTTATTAATCAGTTTTCAGGAAAGATTATGAATATACATCCTTCATTGCTGCCCAGTTTTCCGGGGCTTCATGCCCAGAGGCAGGCCCTGGAATACGGGGTTAAGGTCAGTGGTTGTACAGTTCATTTTGTAGATGAAGGAATGGATACTGGCCCCATCATCTTACAGGCTCCAGTCCCGGTTTACAGTGACGATACAGAAGAAAGACTGGCTTCCCGGATAAGGGAGAAAGAACATGAACTTTACCCGGAAGCTATTCAGCTTTTTGCTGAAAACAGGTTAACAATACAGGGTAGAAAGGTATATATAAATCAACCATAATGTTCCTGTACGGTTTTTTTAAATACGGAGTGCCTGTGGCACAACCATAATGTTCCTGTACGGTTTTTTTAAATACGGAGTGCCTGTGGCACAACCATAATGTTCCTGTACGGTTTTTTTAAATACGGAGTGCCTGTGGCACAACCATAATGTTCCTGTACGGTTTTTTTAAATACGGAGTGCCTGTGGCACAACCTTAAATATTAAAAGGAGGTATATACTGGATATGGCTAAAAGAGCCTTATTGAGTGTTTCTGATAAGAGGGGAATAGTGAAAATGGCCCGGGGGCTTGTTGACCTGGGTTATGAAATAATATCCACCGGGGGTACGGCCCGTAAACTCCGTGAAGGTGGTCTGGAGGTTATTGATGTCAGCCAGATAACCCGTTTTCCTGAAATGATGGATGGACGGGTTAAAACCCTTCATCCGGCTATTCACGGTGGTCTTCTGGCTTTAAGGGATAACTCCGGTCATATGGAACAGCTTGAAGAGCAGGGGATTAAACCCATTGATATGGTAGTGGTCAACCTTTACCCCTTTGCTGAGACCATTAGCCGTCCGGGAGTAACCCTGGAGGAAGCCATTGAAAATATTGATATCGGAGGTCCCAGTATGATTAGATCAGCTGCTAAAAACTATTGTAGTGTTGCTGTAGTGACCGATCCTGATGATTATGATAAAATTCTTACTGAACTTAATGAAAATGATGGAGACCTCTCTTTAAAAACAAGGCAAAGGCTGGCAGTTAAGGCTTTTAGAATGACAGCAGAGTATGATACAACTATTTTTGATTATCTACAGGGTAGAAATGAACGGGACAAAAAAGAGACCAGTAAGGCTAAAAGCAGTAAAGAAGAAGCAGATATTGTTTTCCCGGAAGTTATTAGCTTAAATTATATAAAGAAACAGGATTTGAGGTATGGGGAAAACCCTCATCAGAGGGCTGTTTTTTACCGGGAAACAAATTTAAAAGAGCCCTCTATTACTACTGCTGAAAAGCTTCATGGCAAGGAGCTTTCCTTTAACAATATCAATGATGCTAACGGGGCCCTGGAACTGGTTAAGGAGTTTACCGACCGGCCAGCCGCTGCAGTTATTAAACATGCCAATCCCTGTGGAATGGCAGTAGCCGATACCCTGGAAGAGGCTTACCGGAAGGCTCATGCCGGGGATCCCCTGTCAGCTTTTGGTAGTATTGTGGCCTTAAACCGTGAAGTTTCACCAGAAGTAGCCCGGGAGATTGCCGGCAAAGATAAGTTTGTCGAGGTTGTTATTGCCCCTGACTATATGACGGAGGCTCTCGAAATCCTTAAAAATAGATGGAAAAATGTCAGGCTTTTAAGGACAGGAGATCTTTTTATTAACCGGGAGAAGCCTGGCTATGACATGAAGAAAGTTACCGGTGGTTTACTTGTTCAGGAACGGGACCTTGCTATTATAAATGAGGACGACCTTAAGATAGTTACTGAAGTGAAACCAACTGAAGGACAGTTAAGGGATTTGTTGTTTGCCTGGAAGGTTGTAAAACATGTTAAGTCCAATGCAATCGTTATGGCTAAAGACGAGATGGTAGTAGGTGTCGGGGCCGGGCAGATGAGCCGGGTGGATGCCATGATTATTGCCGGTCGTAAGTCAGAAGGAAGGCAGGAAGGCGGGGTTGTTGCTTCAGATGCTTTCTTCCCCTTCCCGGATGCCATTGAGGAGGCGGCTGCCAGAGGGATTAAGGCTATCATCCAGCCCGGTGGTTCAATCAGGGATGACCAGGTGATTGAAGCTGCCAATGACCATAAAATTGCCATGGTCTTTACCGGGAGAAGGCATTTCAGGCATTAACTTCTAATAATTAGAAAATGTATTAAGCCAGTATATTTTAAAATCCTGAAAATTAGTTAGAACTATACAGTAAGTAAATCTATAGTCAATTTATATTTAAAAACTGAAAATTTAGCTTAAAATATATTTTTAATATTTAATATCTCCTGCTCGGGAATAGATCTGACCAGCTCTCTGGCTACAGTAATTTCGGGCAGGATTTCTTTTTTATCTTCGAGTTTAACCAGACTGGAGAGTCTGGCTATAATTGTTTTCAGGTCTTTAAATTCTTCATGGTTTATAAATACAGTAAAAAAGAGTTCACCCCGGTTATAGGTTTTATTTAAATTATCCATAAGATTTTGGGCTTTTCCCCATTTTTCCTGGAGGATATAGTTGTTTAACCTGTCCAGATCTTGAGTAATTTTTTCAGAATAATAGCTTATTATATAGTAGGACCCCACCGAGAGGATAATAATTAGTGAGATTATAATAAAAACTCCATAGGCGATCTTCATTTATGCAATCCCTCATTCTTTTTCTGGTAGATCAGGTTTCCATCACTGCTTAAAGCTGCAAAAAAAACATCTTCAGGCCTGTTAAGGTTAAATTTTTTTAGTTCATTCATTAACCATTCTTTATCAAGACCTATTTTCCTGAGGTTGTGTTTCTGGACTTCTCCATCTATAATTAAGGGGTGAGGTGGGGCTTCATAACCGGTCGGGAGGTTGAGGTCTTCAGGGGTGACCGGTCTTTTCTGGGATTTGGGAATAACACTTAAATCCCCACTGGTTTCCATAATGGCAAATTCTACATCTTCAATCGAATAAAATCCTTTTACCCTCAGTTGTTCCAGGAGATCGTTTATGTTCATCCTGAGGTGTCTTAATTCAGATTCAACCAGTTTTCCATTCTCGATCAAAATGCTTGGTTTACCGCAGATAAAAGACCTTATCCTGGTATTTTTCATGGACAGGATAGAGGTTATGACCTGGAAAGACAGGATTAATAAAATAGGAAAGATGCTGTATAGAAGGGGAATCTCAATATCCTCCATGGGAATAGCCGCCAGGGCAGATACCATTATTGTTGTTGCAAATTCGAAGGGCTGTAGTTCACCGATCTGCCTTTTGCCTGTTAATCTTAATACAAGCAGGACCAGGATATAAAGGATCAGGGTTCTGGCAATTACAATAAGCATAATGTTTGAAAGCTCCTTCTGGTTGGTTGTGTAGAAATTGGTTGTGGAATAACAGGTCAGGTAATTATGATAATGTTGTGTAATTACAGGGATTTGTAACAGGGATGTTTTCAGGATATAGTTCAGGATATATTATAAAGCAATTCTTATTAATTTATTCCAGGGGAGAATATTGGAGGAAGACCTGTAGAATGGGAAGTTTTGTAGAATGGCTGTAGTAGTTTAAATAAATGGTTGACAGGAGTCAAATTTTCTTGTATTATGTATATGGAATTTTGAGGCCTCATCCATAACATCATACCTCTTCATATACGTTACCCCGGGGAGATTCCCCGGGGTAATTTTATAGTAACCATGTTTTAATTTTCAAGTCATATTAACCATGTTTTATTTCAAGGATTTCGGTTTTTTCTATGGCATCTTCAAGGAGACCGTCTATTTCGGCTTTTAATTTTTCTTCAGCCTTGAGGGTTCTGTCAAGCCTGGGCCTGGTAACCGGATGTCTGGGGACAAAGATGGTACAGCAGTCTTCATGGGGAAGAATTGAGATATCATAGGTTCCGATCTCCCGGGCCAGGTCCATAATTTCAGTTTTATTCATTGTTGCCAGGGGACGGAGGACAGGCATATTGGTTACTTCATTTATGACATTCATACTTTCCAGGGTCTGACTGGCCACCTGGCCGACACTTTCTCCGGTAATTAAAACCAGATCTCCGTTTTTCCTGGCGATTCTCTCAGCCATCCTGTACATCATTCTCCTCATGATGGTGATATAGTATTTCTGAGGGCAGTTTTCCTGGATAGCCCTCTGAATATCTGTAAAATAACCCACATATAATTTTATTTTTTTACAGTAGCGGCTTAATACTTTAGTTAAGTCAATAACCTTTTCTTTAGCCCGGTCACTGGTATAGGGGAAGCTATGGAAATATAGAGCTTCAAGCTCAATTCCCCTTTTCATGGCCAGCCAGCCGGCTACCGGGCTATCAATTCCCCCCGACAGGAGTAAAAGCCCCTTACCGCTGGAACCGACCGGCAACCCACCCGGCCCTGAAATAGATCTTGTGAAGACATATATATTTTTCTTTCTAATTTCTATTTTTAAAGTGTACCGGGGGTTATGGACATCAACTGTCAGGATATTGTGGTCAGGGGTATTTATGCTTCTTAAAAGATGAGCTCCGATCTCCCGGCTGACCTCCGGGCTTTTATAGGGGAATTGTTTGTTGGCCCGTCTGGTTTCTACTTTAAAAGTGGCCGGGTAATCATTAATAGCATCTTTTAAGACCTTTACTGATGTTTCTTTAAGACTGTCAAAATCAAGCGGACAGACAGCTGTGGGACTCAGGGATACTATACCGGGTACCATTTTAAGTTTTTCTATAAACTGATTTATATTATCGTTAGGAAAAACATAGATTCGGCCTAGGGTTTTTTTAAGTTTGTATTCACCGACTCCTTTTAAGCTTTCTTTTATATTTTCAATCAGTTTATTGATAAAAACATGCCTGTTTTGACCCTTAAGGGCTATCTCTCCATAGCGAATCAGAATAACTTTGTACATATGGTTCACCTCCCTATAGTGTTAAAAGAAATACCGCAACTGTTCTGCCAGGGTTTTTACTGCAGTGTTTAAGTCTGTTTCTGTGTTATATTCAGACAGACTGATTCTTATTGTACCATCTATTAGTTCAGAAGGTAGTCCAATGGCCCTTAAGACATGGCTTTTTTCTCTTTCCCGGGAATGACAGGCTGAACCGGTTGATACATATATACCTTTTGCTTCAAGGCTGTGAACAACTACCTCTCCCTTTACTCGAGGGATGGAGATATTGACGATATGGGGGGCCGATTGTTCCGGGGTATTTAGCCTTACATCAGGTAGTTTTTCTTTAATCATATCTATTAAATGATTTTTAAGCCTGTCCAGTTTCCGGTTAAAGGTATTCCTTTCATTAAAGTCTGGAAGGGCCTTTACAGCAGGAATAAAACCGGCAATCCCGGGGATGTTTTCCGTTCCGGACCTCAGGCCATCTTCCTGACCTCCCCCGTTTAACAGGGGCTTTATGTCAAGGTTTTTCCGTTTATAGAGGGCGCCTACTCCCTTGGGGCCATGAACTTTATGGGCACTTATTGTTAGAAGGTCAATATTCCAGTCAGCAGGTTTTATTAGCACTTTACCAAATGACTGGACGGCATCAACGTGAAAAATGGTTTTTTTATTGATATCTTTAATAATGGATCCGGCCTCAGCAATGGGTTGTAGACTTCCCAGTTCATTATTAATATGCATAATACTTATCAGGATGGTATCATCTCTTATTGACCTTTTAAGTTCTTCTAAGGAGATTATGCCCCTTTTATCGGGTTTTAGATAGGTGACTTCAAAGCCTTCATCTTCCAGAGCTTTGAAGGTATCAATAACCGAAGCGTGTTCTATTTTGGTAGTAATCAAGTGTCGCCCCCGGTTTTTATATAGATAGGCAGTCCCTTTAAGAGCCAGGTTGTTACTTTCAGTACCACCGGATGTAAAAATAATTTCATCTGGTTTAACGTTTAATTTTCCGGCAATGGTCTGCCTGGCTTCTTTTAAAATTTTTTCAGCGGAAAGGCCTTTATTATGTAGTGAAGAGGGATTTCCGTAGTTTGTTGTCAATACTTCCTCAACTTGAGACACTACTTCAGGGAGGGGACGGGTTGTAGCACTGTTATCCAGATATATTTCTTTCATAATTAAACCCCCTATTAAGCTACTTTGCCTCCAGTTTTATCTGCGTATTACCTTTATTTAAAATTAACCATTACCTGTATTATAACATAAATAAAGCATTTATAAAACAAATCTAGTTACCGGTAAACCTCTTGATATCATCTGCCGTGATAGCTTTTATGGCAAACATGGTTATCAGGTAAACAAAGCCGAGTATTACAAGTTCTAATAGTGTAACCAACCGGATATTATAAAGGTTATAAAGGGGATGTAAAATACGGGACAGGTACGGAGTTATTATGAAGATAAGAAAACTGGAAAATAGTGGTTTTACCAGGGTCTGTTTAATATCAAGGTCATAACCAATTGTATTTCCTATGGTAAAGAAATTAAGGATGGCAGCTGCAATATAACCCAGAGTTATACTTATTATAGAGCCAATTATTCTAAGCTCTGGTCTGGGGGTTAAAAAGTAAATTCCAGTAAGTTTTATGGCAGAGCCGATTCCCAGATTTAATAAGGCCAGTTGAGGTTTTCCGAGGCCATTGAGCATTCCTGAAGAGACATGAAGATAATAGATAAAGGTGGCGGTCAGAGCCATAGCTGATAGAATAGGGCCAGCAGCAGGGAAGTTGAATAAAAGATTACATATTTCCCGTCCCCTTAGAAAAAAGATTACCGTCAGTGGAAAACCAAGATACGTTGTTACCCTGATAACATCCTGATAGTTTTTCCTTATTTTAGTTATATTATTCCGGGCATGGGCATCTGATATATTTGGAATAAGGCTGGTAGTAAGACCGATGGTTACCACTGTGGGAAAGAAGATAATCTGTTCTACCATACCACTCAATTGACCGAACAGGGAGGTGGCTTCTCTGACCCCCAGACCACTGTTTTGAAGTTGTCTGGGAATTAGAATAGCTTCCACACTTAACATCAGAGAGTTGATTAGACGCCCTGCTGTGATTGGAAAGGCAATTTTAGTAATTTCTTTAAAGCAGTGGAAGACCCCGGTTTTGATTCTCAGGGGGGTTATCTTTTTATTATCGGTCTTGATATGTGTAACAAAAAAGTATAGGAGGATAATTAACCCGGATAGTTCCCCGATACTGATTCCCAGCCCAATACTGGCTGCCTGATATTTAAGACCGAGATAGCCGGTTATACTGACCATAACCAGGGTGGAGCCCATCCTGTTAATTTGTTCTGTAATCTGTGATACAGCAGTAGGAATCATAGTATGGTGTCCCTGAAAAAACCCCCTGAGGCTTGAGGCCAGAGGGGTTATAAAAAGGGCCGGGGTTAACGTCATTAAAATAATCCTGGTTCTGGGATCACCGAATATGTTCTGTGATACAAAACCAGATAAAAAGTATAAAAGAGTGCCGGTAAGTAGCCCCATCCCTCCAACAAAAAGTAATGAAGTCTTGAGTAATTGATAGACTCCTTTTTTATCATTTCGGGCCAGCCTTTCCGGTATAAGTTTTGATATTGCCGTGGGAAAACTGGCGGTACTGATAAGAAGGAGGGTTATAAAAAAGGGATAAACCATCTGAAAAAGGCCCAGTCCTTCATCACCGATCATCTGGACGAGTATTATCCTTAGTATGAAACCCAGCACCCTGTTTATAAAACCCGCAATTATTAAGATAAAAGCCCCTTTTAACAGTGATTGTTTTTCCATTCCATCACCTTTTTATCTCGAACTATTAAATTTAAAATAACGGAAGTCGTTGGGACTACCGCCACCTGGTACACATTATGTAAAAATTATTGTCTACTGATGATATTAATGTAAAAGCTCACAAAAGATATATACTACTATTGTTATATATATGAAATTATAGGGACGGTAGAACAGGAGACTGTATTTATTAAAAAAGAAAAGGCCCTGCAATTAGGTTGCAGAGCCGGGTAGAAGGAGCAAGTTACCTTATTTAATAAATGTTTAATTAAGCCAGGAATTCTGGGGCTTGCCGTTTTCATAGTCAATCCAGGTAACCTTACTTTCTTCATCAAGGGGGATAATAATAACTTTTTCTTCATCAAATTTCTGATTAGGATTTTTAAGGTAATTGACTTTTAAGATAGATTTGATAGATACTCCTTTATGGTAGGCAATGTCGAAAATATACTCGCCACCACTCTTAACTTTATACAATTCATGTTTGTTAAACAGAGCCTTACTAACAGGCATTAAAAGCAGTTGTCCCGGGTATACAGTTTCATCTTCCTGAAGATGGTTGATGGCCCTCAACCCTTCTTCCGGGACCATAAAGTATTTGGCAATATCAACGAGGGTTTCATTATTTTTTACACGGTAATAATTCTTTAATTTAGCGGCTGCTTTTTGAACATAGGAGAGCTTAGTCGATTTTTCTAGAGGAATTATTAAGATCTGGCCTGTTTGTATTTGATTAATATTTTCTATATTATTATAACCCACCAGTTCTGAGACCCTGACTCCGAAAGTATCGGCTATTTTCCAGATTTTATCCCCTTCCTGTATTTTATAGAAATAATACGCTGTATAGGGGACACTGGAGGGATTACTGGTTTCCTGCCCGGCAGGTGTGTTTCCTCCGGAGAGAGGAACCAGGAGTTTCCTTCCAGGATAAAGGTCATAGGCATCCTTGATGTTATTTAACTCTATAAGTTGTTCGACTGTAGTATCATATTTCTGGGCTATATTCCAGAGAATATCACCGGGTTGAATGGTGTAATAGATAAAATTGTTATCATTCTCAGGTGCATTACTGGATGGTATCTGGAGTTTTTGGCCGATATAGATACTATACTGTTCTAAATTATTGAGGTCAACGAGTTCAGTAATAGAAGTATTAAATTTCTGGGCCAGTTTCCACAGAGTATCACCAGGTTTTACCGTATATTTATGGGTATTCTGGTTCTGACCAGTCTGGTTGTCTCCAATGGTAATAATTATTTTATCATTTTCAGAAGTTATTAATAATTTTTGACCGGTATAAATACTGGCAGGGTTTGAAATATTATTCTGCTGGATTATTATTTCGACAGGCACATTAAATTCCCGGGAAATTTCCCAGATGGTATCTCCACTTTTAACCTGATAAATAACTGCAGCACCGGCCGTATGGAGTGGTATCAGGCTTACCAGGAAGAGAAGCAATAGACTTAAAACAATTATCTTCTTTGTCATGTTAATAGAATTCCTCCTTATAAAATGTATTAATTATGTTAGTTAGTATAACATATATAAGTGCAGTAACCAACCTGTAAATAATGGTTAAAAAAACAGGTCAGGAGGACAATTAATTTTGTTTAAAAGAAGGAAAAATAATATAAATAATTAAATATATAATATAGAATTGTTAATTCAGGGTAAAACTGTATCCAGGGGAGGAAAAAACATGCCAGCGCAGGTTAAACTAAAAATTGGTCGGGTTAAGCCGGGGATGCGTGTAGCCAGGACAATTGAAAATAAATTTGGAGCCTGCCTCGTTAAACCGGGAATGATTTTGGATGATAACCTTATTAATAAGCTAAGTAAAATGGGAATAACAGAAGTTACGGTTTATAAGGAATCTGATGAAATGATAGAACGGAACATAAAGGAATTTGAAGAAAAGTATCAGGAAAACGTGGGGAATATAAAGGGAATTTTTAAGGATGTAAACAGAGGCAATTCTCTTGAATTTGATAATATCAGGAAAATAGCTGATGAAGTTGCCAGTGTTGATACCAACCGTGACATTGTTGGTTTACTTACCAGGGTCAGGGATGTGGATGAGTATACTTATACCCATTCTGTTAATGTTGGCCTACTGGCAATGATGTTTGGGCGATGGTTAAAACTCCCTGAAAAAGAGATTAAATCCCTGATGTATGCCGGTTTTCTGCATGATATTGGAAAGGCCAAAGTTCCTATTGAAATTTTGAATAAAAAAGGTAAACTAACAGGTAGTGAATTCAATATTATAAAAAAACATACTGTATATGGCTATGAACTGGTCAAAGATTGTAAATTTATTTCTAAAAAGGTTGCCCTCGGTGTTTTGCTCCATCATGAACGTAATGACGGCAGCGGTTATCCGCTGGGGCTTACGAGGGATAAGATACCACTCATAGCCAAGGTTCTGGCCATTGTTGATACTTATGATGCCATGACTTCTGACCGGGTTTATAGAGAACACCGTCCTCCCTTTGAGGTTTTTAAAGTCCTTGAGGAAAATGTTAATTCCTATGATATTTCCCTGAGTAAGATCTTTATGAATGAGATGGCTAAATTCTATATAGGGGAAAAAGTCAGATTAACCAATGGACAGACGGGGGAAATTGTCTATGTTAATCCCCATCATGTTTCAGCCCCTATTGTTAAGGTTGACAATAAATATGTCGATCTTTATAACAGTGAAATAGGGATAGATGATATGCTTTTAAAAAATAATGAAATTGACCCTGACTTTATGGAAGAACAGCTATCTAAAGGTAGTGGTTAAGCCAGACGTTTTTTTCGGCCATACCTTTTAATAATAAACTTCATATCCAGGGATTTAATGGTGACTCCATTTTTTAAAAATATGGCTTCCATGGTGTTATAACCGAGCTTAAATGGAATGGAAATTCTGTTTTGCTTATTTTTTTCCTGGATAACCATTAATCCTATTTTTCTGCCATCACTATTCCATTTTTTTATTTTTTTACGGTTTACCGGTTTAATGACAATGTCTTCAATTCTGGTAGTTAAACTGGCTATGGGGACGCCATTTTGACTGGTCTGAATTTCGACCCTTTTTCCTTTATATTCTTTAATAAGCTTATTGAAGATATCTTCAAATGTAGTTAATCTTTTCATAACTGGTATATCCTCCTCCATACAGTCTATTTAAATGACCTTTGTTTTTATGGATGCAAATTACTGATGTTACTATTATTTCCATAAATAAAAATTGTTATACATTAAATTTTAAAAAGCCGCCATAAAGCGGCCTTTTTTTAATTTCCTGGCAAGGATGGTCAACCTCTTCTTATCCATATGTTTTATAAAATTCCGGGTATATCGGGTAGATTGAAATCCCCTATAATCTCTTTTTTTCTGTCAGTTTCGAGCTGTTCTGCTTTTTTTACTCCGTTATTGGTTGCTTCAATAATGGCTTTTTTTAGTTCAGCTGGATGTATTTTTTTAAATTCCCTGAAATTAAATTCATAATCTACTATTTTACCCTTGCCACTAACAATAGCTGTTACCAGTCCCTGTTCATCTTCACCCCTTACTGTTGTTTTCTTTAATTCTACCTGTAACCGGGCCAGCTGATTCTTAATATTTTCAATCTTTCCCAGAATATCATTCATGTTCATGTTATTTTCCATATACACCCACCTCCTAAAACATGTATATGCATCAGGGTATGATAAGATGTTTAAAGTTTTCTTTTTTGCTGTATATGACTAAATTACAAGGTTTTATTAACAATTTTCAGAATTAATTCATAAGATAATTTAGAGAACTTAACATAGGGAAAAGGGGGGTTGGCCGGTATGGGAAAATTTGATGATTTCACCCTGTTAATTTGTATTATTTTAATTTGTTTATTTATTGGTGTCTTTTAGAAGGGATTATTTAAAGGGGGGGAATAGCTGAGGTACATTAAAGAGAGTGGATTTATTCACATAATAAAGGCCCCGGTAATGGCCGGGGCCTGTTTTTTATATTCAGTTGTTCTTGCAATTGTTGACCATAATTAAAAAAGGTGAAGCAACCTAGATGTTGTATTTTTTAAGGTTTTCTTTAAAGTTTTCCACCAGTTTTTCCATCTGGTTAATATATGAAGTCATCTCTTTGATTTTTTCTGAATATTCGTTAACACTGGCACTCATTTCCTCAGAGGATGCTGAATTCTCCTGGGCAATAGCAGCTAATGAATTAATATTTTCAATAACTTTAATTATTTTTTTGGTTTCTGTATCAAGATTTTCAACAATACTGACTACATTATCGGTAGCTTCCTGGATATTTTCACTGGATTTTTTATTTGAACTGGCTACTTCAGATAAGACCTTATTACTGTGTTCAAGGTTAGCAAACTGGGAACTGATGCCATCAATTAACTCCTGGACCTGCTCGGTAAACTGGGCCAGATTTTCATTTATGGTGTTACCGGCCTGTTTGGAATCTTCGGCCAATTCCCTGATTTCTTCTGCAACTACAGCAAAGCCCCGGCTGTTATCATTGGAACGGGCAGCCTCTATAGAAGCATTTAGTGATAATAGATTGGTTTGATTGGCAATATCAGAGACGGTATTTACAATTTCCATAATGTCACTGATTCTCTGGGCCAGTTTTTTACCAAGGCTATTTACATTGGAAAAGGCATTTTTAACTGAATCAATCATTTCGTTCACATTCTGGACTTCCCGGGCTGACTGTTTTATATTTTCAACGGCTTCTTCCAGGTTTTTCTTGCTATCATTACCGGATTCTACAAGTTCTTCAATCTTCTTTATATTATTATCAACTATATAGGCTGAGTTTTCAGTTTCAGCTGCCTGCTCCTGGGCCCCGTTGGCTACTTCCTCGACTACTTTTGAAATGTTATCAGAGACAACATTCATTTTATCGGCAATTTCTACAAACTGGTTTGTAAAGTTATACATATCATCGGTTCCACCCTTTAAAAAGAGGATGTCTTCCTTTATTTCATTTTTTATCCCATCCAGCTGTTTAAAGATCCTTTCAAATTCATCATTGGTAGATATAGAGAGGGTTTCACCAAATTTTAAGCCCCTCAGACTAACAAGGGCTTTATTTAATTTTTTGAAGGGTGAAGTGAAAAATCCCATGAAGACAAAGGTAATTAATCCTAAGCAGGCAGTCTGCAATAGAGGAGACCACCAATTCCCTGAGGTAAAACTTAGTCCATAATAAACACCCAGGGATGCCAGCATAACCATAATTGTAGCCTTTAATTTAATACTTTTAAATATACCCAGGGAAAAGAGCTTACTGATTCTGTAGTTATATTTATCTGATAAACTGTGAGAGAATTCAATATTTACCTTTAAATATTTTCCCTGCTCTGATTCTCCTCGACCCAGTTCAGTTACTTCAATGGGGTCAGAGAAAAATTCAGAACTCCCTTCAATCAGCCCCAGAAAGTAGTCATACATTCCCCGTGGGGATATATAGGTGATTTCCAGGGTTCGATCACCGGTTTGTTCAGCTATGATTCGGGGAGGGTTAGCCCCGGGAATCATCTGGGTTAATTGTTTATGTACAGTATCCATCATCATTAAAAAATTTTTCAGGGTTCTACCTTCAAAATATGATGGAAACCATTTGGAGAAGGATTTTATATTATGGCGACCAATTTCCTGCCATAACTCACCTGGTGATTTATCGACCAGGTTGGCTACTGTGTTAATTAGATCAAAAACTTTTTTATCTTCAATATCCATTAGGGAGGTGATAATAAGTTCTTCATTCCAGCTTGAGTCAGCTTTGGCCTGGTTTACCAGGTCCTCCCCGTATATTTCGTTAAGGGTATTAATCCAGGTTGAAACTACAGTTCCTTTCATCGAAGACCTCCTTTAATTTAAAGATTAGAATAAATAGACATTTATTTTGGTTAAATATATATTAGACATAAATACAGAAAAAACCTTTTTTTATTTCAAATTATCTAAGGATTTATTAAATTACAAACATTTTTCAGTTATTGTAATTTAATTTAATTGATTATTAAGGCAAAATACGGTAAAATAAATTTACATTAATTAATGTTCAGGGTTTTTCAAACCTGAAGGGGTGGAATAATGATAAAAATAAACCGTTATTTAGATATGACGAAGTGGAGATTAATAATTTTTATGTTAGTATTATCAATAGTTATAGTGTGGGGACAGGCAGTCCGGGCCGAAGAGGAAGATTTCGCTCCTGATGGTTTTCCCCATGCTTCTGCCTTTATTGTTAAACGGGAGACGGTAGCCAATTATACTATTATTCCCTATAAAATCAGGGAAACGGTAATTATAAAGGTTTTAAATAATAAGGGTGTAGATAAATATAAGAATATCACCCTGGATTATAACAATCTCAGGGAAGAATTAAAAATCCTTGATGCCAGGGTTCTGGATGGTGAAGTGATTGAAGATTACATAGAGCTGGATACATCTTTTTTAGAAAGCAAGTATGAAATTGAGGTTACAGAGGCAGAAATTTCAAAGATGCATCCACACCTGAAGCAGAAGGTTATAAACATTCCTGACCTCAAAAAAGGAACCACAATTTATCTCTCATACCTGAGGGAGATCTGGTCTCCGCCCCTTGAGGAGGAATTCTGGCTTGTAAGAGATTTTGGAGGCCGGGAACCTGTAAAAGAGGCTACTCTGAGGGTAATTACATGGGTAAATGAAGATATAAATTATGAAGGAAGTATTGAGCCTGAAATAGAGGAAGACGGATTAAAGGTTTATTATACCTGGTCTAAGGAGAATATACTGCCTGTTACCGGGGAAGTAGGGTCCCCGTCTTTAGAAGACATGGTTGATGTAGTTTCTGTATCTTCTCTTGACTCATGGGATAAATTTTCGAACTGGTATCGACAAAAGCTTGAGAACAGATACAATATAACAGGTGAACAGTTTATTTCCATTCTGGAACTGACCGAAGGTATGGAAAACAGGCAGAAAATAACTAAAAGTATTTATAATTTTGTAAAAAGCAGGTCCAATTATATTGATATACAATATGATTATCATTTTATCCCCAGGGAGGCAGCCGGAGTTTATAAAAACCCGACCGGAGACAGTAAAGATCTGGCGATTTTGCTTATATCTTTATTAAGAAGGCTGGGGATAGAGGCTGAACCGGGGCTGGTATGTTTGAGAAATAATGTTAATCTTGACCTGGACGTTCCAAATCCCGCTCTGTTTAAATATATGGTGGTCTATGTTCCAGAATTTAAACTTTTCCTGGACCCGTCACCAGGTTATACTGGTTTTGGGGAATTATCTCCCTATATACAGGGAAAAAAAGTATTATTGCCCTATCACAATAAGACAGAGGAGGTTCCGGTATTACCACCTGAGTTTAACAAAGAAGTTATAAATCAGGAAGTAAACCTCTTACCGGGAGGTACTGCTACTGTTAATATCTATCAGACAACCGGTGGTTCTTTTTCAACATATTATAAAAAAATATACAGTCAATATTCCCCGGAACAATGGGAAAATTTACTCAATAGTTATATTCAAACAGCCTATGACAGGGTTATAGTGGATGAATATAATGTTTCGGGGGTTACAGGACTGGATAATAATTTTTCGTCCTGGGCCCGTTCTCTGGAAGTAGAGGGTTATGCTAAAAAACTCGATGATTCTTTGATTTTTCATCCCCTGAGGTTTCCGGTAGGATTTGAACAATTTACTATAGATGAGAACAGGAAGACTCCTCTATATCTGGGAACGACTTCAAATATTGTCCGGGAATTAAAGTTAATTTTACCTGAAGGGTATAAAGTCACCTATCTTCCCCAGCAAATAAACAGGTCAAATGAAGTCGGTAGTATTAAGTTAAACCGGGAAGTAAAAGAAGGTATGGTTTATCTTTATTTTAATTTTGTTATCAAAAAGCCGTGGATTACTCCCGATGAATGTTATCTGTTTAATGATTTAGTCAGGTGGCTTAAGGTAATTAAAAGGGACCAGATTATTATAAAGAAAAATAAACTAATGAAGACTGATATAGAAGAGGAGGTTAGTGCAGGAGAGGGGGTAGAGGAACCAGAGGAAAATGAAGATACAAATTTAGGCCAGTAATGAATGAAAAACGGTAAGTAAAAAAGCGGGAGTGGTATCTATTGAAAACAGAATATCCTGATATATACCAGGCTATCGGTCTGCCAATTTAACTATTGATTATTCAGGTTATAACTGGAGGATTGGCCGGAATTGTTCTGGGCTTTATCGGGGAGTTTACGGAATTAAATGAGTTAATAGTGTTTTCAGTTCTGGCCATTGCCATGGTTATACCATGTTTTCCTGTAATCTGGATTGGCCTTGTTAAATCAAAACAGAGCTTGAAAGAATTTCTTTCCCTGAAATTTAAGGTGGAGTTAATCTGGCCGGCCCTTATCCTGTTCCTGGGGTTACCTGTTGTAATATCAGGGGTTTATAATTTTATCATGTGGTTTTTTGATCTGAATACTGATCTTTATGGTCTAATTGGGCTTCAGAGGGTCAATATACTGCTTGTCTGGACGGTTATATGTTTTATTATGCCAGTTTTAGAAGAAATAATTTTCAGGGGAATAATACTGAATGGCTTATTAAGACACTACCGGGTGGGAACAGCTATTTTTATGTCTGCCATTATTTTTAGTGTGGTTCACCTTAATATTCCCCAGGGTATTACGGCCCTGATAACAGGTCTTGTTTTTGGCTGGATTTATTATAGAACAAAGTATTTTCTGTTACCGGTTATAGGCCATATAATAGTTAACAGTATGGCTATTCTCGGGTCAAGGTATACGGAGATAGATGGTTTCAGTAATTTTAAAGGTAGTTTTCAACCATTATGGTTGACCCTGAGTGGAGTATTATTAACTATAGCAGGTTTTTATTTAGTCCATACCAATGTAAATAGGTTTGAAAATATGAATAAACTTAATGATAATAAGGAATATGTAAAAGACCACAGTTCCCTTTAGAGAAGGACTGTGGTCTTTTTGGGTTGTTTTTGTATTTCCTGAACCCGGCTTTTTTCCGGGGAAACTATTCTTCCCGGGTTATACCCAGGGCTTTCAGGATTTCAACATAGGGCAAGGGGGTTAGTGAGGCCAGTAAAACAATAAGCCACTGGGTTCCGGTTAAGGGGATAACTTTAAAGGCAGCCTGGAGGAAGGGGATAAACATTACCCCAAGCTGTAACAGGCCTGATATCATTATGGCCAGAATTAGATATTTATTGGTGAGAATACCCAGTCTGAAGAGAGAATACTCCCGGGAACGGGCATTTAAAGCCTGAATTAGCTGGGAAAAACTCAGGGTGGCAAAAGCCATAGTCTGGCCTACCGGCAGGGAAAAATAGTGTAACCCCAGGAAAAATATAACCAGTGTTAATAGTCCGATAAAAAGTCCCTGGCTTATTATATTGACCCCCATTTTTCCGGCAAAGACCCCCTCATCAGGGTCACGGGGTGGTTTTTCCATTAAATCGGGAGCAGCCGGGTCAACCCCCAGGGCCAGGGCCGGGAACCCATCGGTCACCAGGTTTACCCAGAGGATCTGGATTGGGATTAAAGGACGTGGCAAACCGACTATGATTGCCAGGAAGAGGGTTATTATCTCTCCGACATTACATGATAGTAGAAAATGAATAAATTTCTTGATATTGGAGTAAATCCCTCTGCCTTCTTCAACGGCCGAGACAATTGAAGCAAAATTATCATCGGTTAAGACCATGTCCGCCGCTTCTTTGGCTACATCGGTACCTGTAATACCCATGGCTACCCCTATATCTGCCTTTTTAAGGGCCGGAGCATCATTAACACCATCACCGGTCATAGCTACCACTTCATTACTATCTTTAAGGGCCTGAACTATTTTGCTCTTATGGTGGGGTGATACCCGGGCATAGACAGTTGTCAGGGAAACAGCTTCTTTAAGTTCTTCAGGGTTCATATCTTCCAGTTCACTGCCGGTAATGATTTTATCCCCATTTTTATATATACCGAGTTCTTCAGCAATGGCCCGTGCCGTCAGAGAGTAATCACCGGTAATCATAACCGGGCGAATCCCGGCCTGTTTGCATAACTTAACTGAATCAGCGACCTCCCGCCGTGGTGGGTCAATCATACCCATCAAACCGAGGAAAATTAACCCCTTTTCAACATTGTCAATATGTAAATTATTTTCTCCGTCCAGTGGTTTATAGGCAACTGCCAGGACCCTCAAAGCCTGTGAGGCATATTCCTTATTCTGCTTTACAATTTCTTCTCTCACGTTATCATCAAGGTCCTTAACCTTACCGTTAATTTGATAACCGATGCACCGTTTTAGTATCTGATCAGGGGCCCCTTTAACAAATGCTATAACTTTTTTATCAGGAGTCCGGTGAACGGTTGACATTCGTTTTCTTTCTGAGTCAAAAGGGAATTCTTTAATACGCTCATAATCATTATTAAGCCTTTCTTTTGTAAAACCTGCTTTTTCAGCAGCTACTACTAGGGACCCTTCAGTGGGGTCACCAATAATATCCCGGTTATTATCCTTATTACGGGTTAATTCTGCATTATTACAGAGAGAGGCAGCTTTAAGTAAAAGGGCCAGGTCTTTGTCGGAATTAGTTTTGACTTCTGTGTTGCCCTCTATAAACTTGCCTTCCGGTTTATACCCCTCACCACTTACCTTGATATTTCGTCCGGGAAGGAAAATGGACTTAACGGTCATCTCATTTTTAGTTAGTGTTCCCGTTTTATCTGTACATATAATAGTAGTGGCTCCCAGGGTCTCAACAGCCGGGAGACGACGAATTATGGCGTGTCTTTTAATCATACGCTGGACCCCGAGGGCGAGGACGATGGTGACAACGGCAGGAAGGCCTTCGGGAACTGCCGCTACAGCCAGGGAGATTCCGGTCATAAACATTTCCAGTAAATCAATACCACGCAGCCATCCCATCAGAATGATAATGGCAGCTATGCCAATAACAGCAAGGCCAAGCTTTTTCCCCATTCTATCCAGTCTTTTTTGCAGGGGAGTGGGCTCCCGTTTATCATCTTTCAGGGCTTCAGCAATTTTACCCATTTCTGTATCCATTCCAGTTCCGGTAACAATTCCGCGACCCCTTCCATAGGTAACAATAGTCCCCATGAAGGCCATATTTTTCTGGTCACCGAGGGGTGGTTTTTCATCTTTAATTATCTTATCGGTTTTCTCAACCGGGACCGATTCACCGGTAAGGACTGATTCTTCAATTTTTAAATCTGTTACGGAGATAAGCCTTAAATCTGCCGGGACATAATCACCGGCATCAAGCAGGACAATATCTCCGGGTACCAGCTGGCTGGCTTCGACTTTTTGTTGTTTCCCGTCCCGGAGAACGAGGGCCCTGGGAGAAGCGAGTTCCTTTAAGGCCGCCAGCGATTTCTCGGCTTTATATTCCTGAATAACCCCCAGGGTTGAATTTAAAATAAGGATAACGGCGATAACCAACGAATCACTAATTTCACCGACTGCTGCTGAAATTATAGCAGAAAATAAAAGGATAATGACCAGCGCATCTTTAAACTGGTCGATAAACATCTGCCAGGGGGAACGTCCTTTGCTTTCTTTTAACCTATTGGGGCCTGTTTCATCCAGCCGTTTTTTTGCCTCTTCAACTGTTAACCCCTGATCAATATTTGTTTTTTGATCCTTTGATACTTCTTCAATAGATTTGTTATACCATGTTTCCATATATACACACCCTCTACAAATATTTTACTGTTTATTATTTCTCTAATTTATGTATAATTCCTTTATTGTTTCTTACCACCAGCAAATTAATATGGGTTTATGCAGGGAAATATAATTATCTAAGGACCTTATAATAACAGAAGATTGGGTATCAGTATTTATTTTGGTCCTTTTATTTATTATAAATTCACATATTTCAGTTTACACCCGGTGAAATATAACATATAATTAGACATAAAAGATGTTATGCGGTAATTCATACACACCCTACATATGTATTTATACTCAGCCGCTTGTTGGGAGAACCGCGGATCATTCCTGATGGTGATATTAAAACTATGCAGGAATTTATCCGGACAGGTTATGGTCAGAAATAATGAAAGTAAAAGGTTAAAAACAGAAAGGTTTGTGTGGAAAAAATTTTATTAATAATCTAATAGTTAATAAGGGAGGGTTATATAATGTTGCCAAAAGAAAAGTATTATCAGATTACTGCAGAAAAATTGATTGAAAGGTTTGCCAAACGTGGTATTGAAGGTTATTACTGTCCGACCGGAGAACAGGCGGTAGATAAGGTATTTGAGCTGATTGATGAGGGAGCCAGTGTGTCATGGGGAGGTTCAATGACGTTAAAGGAACTGGGACTACACGAGAAAATAAAAAATGGTGACTATGTTGTTTATGACAGGGCAGAGGCAAATAATAATAAAGAAAAGGAAGAGATATACCATAAGGCACTAAACAGTGATTTTTATCTTATGAGCTCAAATGCCATCACCCTCGGCGGTAAGCTTGTTAACATTGACGGGAATGGTAACAGGATTGCAGCTTTAATATATGGACCTAAGAATGTTATTGTAGTTGCAGGTATGAATAAGGTTACAACAGATGAAGAGAGTGCTATGAAAAGGATAAGGAACTATGCTTCACCGGTTAATGCGCTAAGGCTCAGTCAAAATACACCCTGTGCTGCTACCGGTGAATGTCATGACTGCCTGTCAGATGCTTGTATCTGTTGTCAGGTGCTTGTAACAAGGAAATCAAGGACAAAAAACAGGATAAAGGTAATACTGGTTGGCGAGGAACTGAGTTATTAACATATTCTAGTTAACAAATAAAAATAATGTAAATATTTAAAGACAATTGTATCTATCGATATAATTGTTCTTTTTTAATGCCCGGAGAGTTATACACAAGGTTAGTAATTAATAATTAGGATTATGAAGTTTTCACATAAGAAATTGTCGCAGCAAAAAATTATAAAGGGTTTACTTTACCTAATGGGTGCTCCATTATTTCTAGATTAATATACATAAATTACATAAAATTTAAAAAAATGAAGGAAATATAAGGTGAAGAAAGAAATATATATAAAAGCCTGTTGGGGTGTAATAGTTATGGTTAGTTTGTATCAAATAAATACTAACCAACAAATTAAAAAATCAAATAGTAATTGTAAAAACATACTTCCTCAAGACATTAATCAACCACTAATAATTGTAAATAGTATTCAACTAGATAATATACTCAAACAAAAAAAGTTAATATCAGTATTTAATAAAGTAGTTAAAAAAGTTTACTCATATATTTCAAGTGAGTGTATTTTTATATTAACTGACCCTGATGGAATAATGCTATCACATATCAGTGGACAAGATACAAAAAGCTATACCTATAATTAAAAAACGGTATGTTATTCAGGGAACACAGTGTCAGAACAAATGCCATAGACCTGCTAATTAAACTTAAAAAACCTGTCATTGTAAGACCTGAACAACATTATTGTGAAATATTGAAAACATGGTATTGTTTTGCGCTTCCATTAGAAAAAAGCGGATGAAATCATAGGATATTTGGACGTGTCAACAATTAGTGAACCATTAATAGGTGAATTAATGGCAATAGCAAAATTATTAGCTTACCAGATAAGAAATGAAATGGAAAATAATAAAAAGCTATATACTAAAGTAAAAAAAATTAAATTATCGGAAAAACAAATAGATGTATTGAAATTGATCTCAAATGGTTTAACAGAAAAAGCAATTGCCCTTGAGTTGGAAATAAACATTAATACTACAAAATATCATAAGAAAATTATATGCCAGAAGTTAGATGTAAACTGTGGAACCGAGGCAGTATTAAAGGCTATTCAATTAAAGCTTCTCTAGGTATTTTAATACCCTATCCTGGAAACCAACATGCATTGGCAAGGTTCATTATAATTTAAATCAAGCTTTAAAAATAATTAAATTGCTAAAGATATTATTCCAACGATTTCCTTTATATATGGGTTTTATGAAGAAACGATAGATGATTTACGTGAAACAATGCAATTTATATATAAATTGCTAGCACACGGTATTTTCAATATTCAATTGCATAAATTAACAATTACTCCTGAAACAGGAGAATTTTATAAAGTAAAAGATTATTTATAACTTTAATTTAGAGAGGGAGAGATAAATTTGAATACACAAAAAGGTTTGGAAAAAACACTACCCGAAAAAGAAATGAAAAAATCAGTAAAAAAGAATATTATGTTTTTATTAATGGGGAAATTCGTTTCTGTACTGGGTAGTCAAATTTATTCTTTTGCAATCAGCCTCTATGTTTTATCAATAACTGGTTCGGGTCTTAGTTTTTCTCTTACCCTGGCACTTTCTACCTTACCCAGGGTTATTTTTGGTCCCATTTCGGGGGTAATAGCTGACAGGGTTGATAGAAAGAAAATGGTAGTAGCAATGGATATTATTAGTGGATTAGTGGTAATTGGATTATTTTCCCTAAGTATAATTGATGAACTCAGGTTAGTCTATATTTATTCAACTACATTTTTGCTTTCTACGTGTAGTATCTTTTTTAACACCCCCTTAACTGCATCCCTGCCAAACATTGTGGATGATGAAAATCTTACAAGGATCAATTCATTGAGTCAAACTATAGAATCTATATCGTCAATTGCCGGACCTTTTATTGGCGGTATTGTTTATGCAATTATGGATATTAAAACATTTTTAGTTATTAATGGAATATCTTTTATAATCTCAGGGATATCAGAATTATTTATAGATTTCAAATTGAATAGTCGTGGAAGAGTTCTTGAAGAAAGTAATATGGAGAAAGAAAAGGTATCCTTTTTTGTTGATTTAAAGGAAGGCATAAGATATATAGCTAGTCAGAAATGGCTTATTGTCCTCAGTTCATTTTTTGTAATATTAAATATGTTGGTCATGATGGGTTTACTGGTACCAGTTCCCTATATTGTAAGGGAAATCTGGGGATTTACCTCCCAACAATATGGTTATTTAAATTCAATGTTTCCGATGGGAATATTAGTTGGCTCTCTTTTGCTGGCTATTTTGCCGCAAAAGGGAAAGAAATTTAAAAGGTTTATGTTTTTTACTATGGTTTTTTCAATTGCTGTTATTTCAGTTGGTATAATTACTTCAGAGATGATTTTTGAACTGAACAACCTGCAGTATTTGTTTATTTTAATGGGTTTATACTTTATTATATCAGTATCTGCCATATTTATTAATGTCCCCCTTGAAGTGACATTACAACGGCTTGTACCAGATGATAAACGTGGTAGGGTTGAGGGGAGTTTAGGGTCCCTATCTGAGGCTTTATCGCCAATAGGTGTTATAGTTGCTGGTGTACTTGTTGACTTAATATCTCCCTGGATTTTACCTATCACTTGTGGAATTATAATGTTGGTTTTGTCTATAGCAATGGGGAGGGTAAAAGTTGTTAAGGAAATCTAATAAATAATAAAGTTATGCTGCATTTATTGTAATTTTTATAATTGGTCTGTTATTGATGTTAATATATTTTTAATGTTAGCAAAAATAAAACTGAAAATATTGTATATAACTGACCAGATACTTTATGTTTTGTAAAAACGGTGGTATAATAAATTTTGATAAAACTGACAGTTATTATAAGTAAACAGAGGTGAAGCCAATGCAGTTAATAGATACCCATGCCCATCTTGATTTTCCCCGTTTTAAGAAAGACCGGGTTAAGGTTATCAAACGGGCGGAGGAAGATGGTGTGAAGTATATTATAAACGTCGGGGCTGACCTGGCCTCGAGTCACCGTTCCCTGAGATTGAGTCAGGAGTATGATCATATTTTTGCAACTGTAGGGATTCATCCCCATGATGCTGATCAGGTTGATGGCCGGGCCCTCAAGGTTTTAAAGGATCTGGCTAAGGCAGATAAAGTGGTAGCTATTGGAGAAATAGGTCTGGATTATTATTATGATAATTCCCCCCGTGATGTTCAGAAGGAGGCCTTTAAAAGGCAACTTGAGCTGGCCCACAAACTTAAATTACCGGTTGTTATCCACAGCCGGGAGGCTGATGAGGATACCCTGGAAATTCTGAAGGAGATGGAGGTTGGTGAACTCGGGGGAGTAATGCACTGTTTTGCCGGTCATTTAGAAATGGCCAGGGAATGTTTGAGTTTAAATATGTACCTGGCTTTTGGAGGGGTAATTACCTTTAAAAATGCTGATAAGACCAGGGAGGTAGTCAGAGAGATTCCACTTGACAGGATTCTGATTGAAACTGATAGCCCCTATCTTACCCCTCACCCCTACCGTGGAAAGAGAAATGAACCTTCTTATGTCAGATTTGTTGCCGAAAAGATTGCTGAACTTAAGGATAAGTCTATGGAGGAAATTACCCGGATAACTACTGCAAATGCCATTAATGCCTTTAACTTATCATTGTAGGAACGGTTAAGGGGTACGGTCATTATATAGTGGTAATGTAGTATGATTTTATTGTGGTTAGATTGCTGGGTAAAAGAATAATATTTAAAAGATAATTTTAAAAAATAATAACAGGGGTAGACCTGAATTATACTTATTGCTGGCAGATTGTGGTATAATAAGGTTGAGGTGATATTGATGGATGGTTTTAATGAACTGGGAAGGATTTTAATTTTCTTTGGTCTGTTTATTGCTGTCCTGGGAGCCATAATATATTTTCTTGGAGGCAATTTTGCCTGGTTTGGAAACCTTCCCGGGGATATAAAGGTTGAAAAGGGGAATTTCACGTTTTATTTCCCCCTGACTACCATGATCATCATTAGCTTAATTATTAATATTCTCGTCAGGATTTTTCGTTAACATCCGTAATACCTGAAGTCAGTATAAGGGAAGATAAATATAATTACGTAATACAAGATAATGACATAATACAAATATAGTAATACAATACAAATATATTAATTAAATATAAATATAATAATGTATCTAGGATAGTATAAGAGGACAGGGCATGGTTAAACCATGTCCTGTTTCTTTTGCTTCAAAAGATTTAAAGAATATTTTGCCCTGGATAAAAATAAAAATATCCTAAAGACAGGAAAAGGTATCATAAGGGGGAAAAGATCTGTTGGGATAATAACTAACCTTCGTATATGTTCAGGAGTTTTTCTGATCTGGTTATCTTTATTTTTAATAACTGGTAGTTTCAGTGTACTGGCTGAAATTGAAATACCGGAAGGTGAAAAGTATTACATAATAATCAATACTTATCAAAGGACTTTAACCCTTTACAAGGACGGTAAACCATATAAAAGATACCCGGTAGCAATAGGGAAGCCAACAACGAGATCACCGGTTGGAGAATGGGCTATAATTGGTAAAAGTAAAGACTGGGGTGGTGGTTTCGGGACCAGGTGGCTCGGTCTTAATGTCCCCTGGGGGATATACGGAATTCATGGTACCAATAAACCAGGTTCCATCGGCCGGGCAGCCAGCCATGGCTGCATCAGGATGTTTAACCGGGATGTTGAAGAATTATATGACATAGTACCGGTTAAGACCAGGGTTAAAATTATCGGTAGAAGAATTCCTATTACAGTTAACAGGATCTTAAAACCGGGTATGACCGGCTTATCGGTAATGCAGCTCCAGGATAACTTACGGGAGTATGGTTTTAATCCTGGTTATATGGATGCCCGATATGGCCCGACTACCGTGGAAGCAGTTAAAGAACTCGAGTCCCAGTTTGGGTTGAAGGTAGATGGTATAGCTGACTGGAGTGTCCTCTATATCTTGAATCTTCCTGATGATTGAGGGGGTGTTGGTATGAAACGTTTTGCCATCTGGTTCCTTGTTTTAGTTGTACTGGCAGCTGCAGTAAGTGCTGTTCATAAAATATATGATTTAAGGTATCTTTATCGGATATATATTAAGAGAGAATTTGCGATAAACCCTAAAGCAGAAATCAGGCCTGATAGAGTGTATAAGGTCAGGATCTGGTATTATCCCTATAAACGGGTAATCACAAAGGAAGGTAAGGATGAAAAAGAGTTTTTTAAAGAGGTAGCTAAAGAGGTGGAGAGGAAATACCCCAATATACAACTAAAAATTGGCAGACTTGATTTCAGGAAGGGGCGGGCTACCCTCGATAGGGCACTCAAAGCAGGTGATCCCCCCGATATTTATTTTAATTTTAGTAACCAGCCATATATAACAAAAAAGTTACAGGTGCCGGCCCATTTATATCTGACCCGGGAGGATTATGAACTTCTACCCCCTTTTATGGAGGAAGGCAGGCTATGGGGTTTTCCCTTCCTGATTGAGAGACAGGTCTGGCTGGCCAGAAACAACTTACCCGGTCTGGCAGAACCGGTCCTGACAATTAATAGGTTTGATGATTTGAAAGATGATAGCTTAATATTAAACTATTATGATCCCACCCTTTTATTACAATTATTATCACTCTATGGTATTAGTGATATTGAATATAACGGAAAGACCCTCGACAATAAAACCCTGGAGGCCCTGAGAGCTGTTTTTAAACTGGCCCATAATTTAAGGCAGGCAAAGATATACGGGAAAGCAGGTCAGGTTGATATCACAATGTTGAAGAGTTTTTTTCAAGGTAAAACTGTCCTGCTGGGCCCGGTTAATCCCTGGCTAAAAGAAGTATTGTCCAATAGATTAAGTGATTCCATTGTGGAAGTTAAGCTTGATAACCTGGTCAGGGTTTATACTCTGACCATATTTAGACAGGAACCTTATCGGGGGGATGATCATACTAAAGCAGCAGTAGAGGTGGCGAGAATCATTGCTCAGAAAAAGGCTTACATAATGGCCAGTGATTTAGGCCTTATCCCGGCCTTCAGAATGAAAAAGGAAGTAGAGCAATCAGGGGATATTTCTATAGACAGGTATAAACCTGTCATAACTTTAACCCCTGAGGAAAGGGATTACTGGTATAAAAACATTATTCCACTCTGGGTACAGTTCTGGGAAGACAACTTAAGCCCTGAAGAAGCCCTGGCTACTATAATAAAAAATAATTAAGGGAAAATATCAGGTTTTTATCCCGGTTATTGAAGTAATTAAAAAGTTTTTTAAAAAAGCTTAAGCAGCAATTAAAAAAATTAAGGAGCAGGTGAAATTTATGGCGGTTATTGGAATCACATCAGGCCAGCAGAAAAATGGAACCGAATGCCGCATACCTAAAACATATGTTAAGGCTATTGTCAGGGCCGGGGGGGTACCACTGGTCCTGCCGGTATTGACAAATAAAGATATCTTAAAGAAATATATAGAGCTAATAGACGGGCTTTTGTTGACCGGCGGTGGTGACCCGGATCCCCGTTATTTCTATGAAGAACCCCGTCCTGGCCTGGGAGAGGTTGATCCACAGCGGGACGAATTTGAAATATTAATTACAGGCCTTGCTTTAAATACAGGTTTACCTCTACTGGGAATCTGCCGTGGCTGCCAGTTGATCAATATAGTTGAAGGGGGTACCCTTTATCAGGACCTGGAAAAAGAATACCCTAATCCCCTGAAACATAATCAGTCTTCTCCGGGAAAATACCCGTTTCATACCGTACATGTAAAAAAAGAGTCCTGGCTATACTCAATTTCCAAAATGACTAATTTTCGTGTTAACAGTGTTCATCATCAGGCGATTAAGGAGGTCGCTCCAGGTTATAAAGCCACTGCTCTGGCAGAAGATGGGGTTATAGAGGCTATTGAAAAATCAGGAGATGGATTTGTTTTCGGGGTTCAATGGCATCCGGAACAGATGGTTAATGATAGTGTCAGTTTAAAAATATTTACTGAATTTGTTAACCGGGTGGATTAAGGGACAAAATTCCAGTAAAAAGAGGGAGGAAATTAAAGAGTCGATAGATAATTATTAAAAAAAGGAGACAATTCATACTTTTTTGAAAGGGGTTCTCATAATGAATACCAAAATTCTCGTTATAAATCCCGGTTCAACTTCAACAAAGATAGCAGTTTTTGATAAAATAGAGGAATTATGGGCTACTACCATTGACCATAAACCGGACGAGTTATCCCGGTTTAAAAAAATTATTGACCAGCTGGAATGGAGACAGGAATTAATTCAAAAAGAATTGAAAGAGGCCGGGTTTTTAATTAATGATTTCGGGGCTATTGCTGCCCGGGGTGGGTTGCTTGACCCTATACCGGGGGGAACCTATATAGTAGATTCTTTAATGGTTGATCATTTATATGAAGGTAAGAATGGAGAACATGCTTCCAATCTGGCCGGTATTATTGCCTATCGGCTTGGTCAGGAATATAATGTTCCGGCCTATACCGTAGATCCTGTAGCTGTAGACGAGTTTATAGATGAATCGAGATTTTCGGGAATGCCGGAACTAAAAAGAAGATGTCAATCCCATGCCCTTAACCTTAAAGCTATAGCCCGGAGGGTCGCTGAAGATTTAGGAAAGGATTTAAATACCATAAACCTGATAGGGGTTCACCTGGGTGGTGGTATTTCTGTTGCTGCTATCAAGGGCGGACGGATCATTGATGTAAATAATGCCAACCAGGAAGGTCCCTATTCACCGGAAAGGGTTGGCAGCCTGCCTTCACTGGAGCTTGTAAACTATATATATAAGAATAAACCACCCTATCATGAATTAAAAAAGAAATTACTGGGTCAGGGAGGACTGTCAGCCTATACCGGGACTAATGATGGAAGAGAAATTGAGAAAAGGATTAAGTCAGGGGACCGGGAGGCAAAACTGGCCTATGATGGCATGATCTATCAGATTGCAAAGGAAATCGGAAAAATGGCAACTGTATTCAGGGGAAAGGTTGCGGCGGTTTACCTTACCGGTGGCCTGGCTTATTCAGAGTATGTTGTTCAAGGGATTAAAGAACGGGTCAGCTTTATCGCACCGGTTATGGTTTATCCCGGGGCTGAAGAAATGAAACATCTGGCTGCCGGTGTCACCAGGGTTTTACTGGGAGAAGAAAGTCCACGGGATTATGATAAAACAAGATTATAATAATAAAAATTAACTGATTTCAAACTGCTGTCAAGGACAGCAGTTTTTTTATTGATATAAATCACAGACCAGTGTTTATTTTTAGTTTATAATTGTTATGCAGGGTTTATAGTAGTCAACTAAATAGGAAAAAGGAATCAGGAAAATTAAGCGGAGGTGGTTTTAATGGTTACAAGGAAAATTGTTCACATTGATGAGGAAAAATGTAACGGCTGTGGTTTATGTATTCCTGCCTGTCATGAAGGCGCCATTCAGTTAGTTAATGGTAAAGCCAAACTGGTTGATGATAAATATTGTGATGGTCTTGGGGATTGTATTGGAGAGTGTCCTCAGGGTGCGATAAAGATTATTGAAAGAGAGGCCAGAGAGTACGATAAAGAAGCTGTACAGGAACGTTTAAATAATCTTGAATCGAGTAATATGAAGGTAAAAGGAGGTTGTCCTGGGGCCAGTATGAGGGATTTAAGTCAAAGTGATAATAATAACTCAAGTATCACTTCAAATGACATTGAACTTAAGATTAAATCCCAGTTAAAAAACTGGCCAGTCCAGTTAATGCTGGTTCCAGATAAGGCACCATATTTTAATAATGCTGATTTGCTGGTAACAGCTGACTGTGTACCCTTTGCCTATCCGAATTTTCACCTTGACCTATTGAAAAACCGGACAGCTGTGATAGGTTGTCCCAAGCTGGATAATACCGGATACTATGTAGAGAAGCTGACTTCCATTATAAAGGAAAATGATATTAACAGCGTTACTGTTGCTGTTATGGAAGTACCCTGTTGTAATGGATTGATTCAGGCAGTTCAGAAAGCAGTTCAGGATAGTGGGAAAAAACTTGATTTTGAACAAGTAATAATAACTATTGACGGCAATAAACGGCAAAGATAATAATAGTAAATAATGCCCGGAATCCCCCGGGCCTTATTTTTTATCTGGTTATGGCAGGAATTCTACATACTTCACAAAAAAGATTATTTTTGGTATAATATTTAAAAAATAATAACAATTTTCTCAATATAAAGGGGTGGGTCTATGGATAAGAAAAACGAGTTATACCAACAAAATCTTTTGTTATTAAAAATCATGTGGTTAATAACCGTAATTGGAGTCGTGTTTTTACTTTATAGAAGTGCTCCTGTGATTATGATCACTGGTTTTACCATAACATGCCTGATTGTAAATATATTACTAACATTTTTAATGTGGAAAAATATCCTTACCCAGTACATACAGTATTTCATTATTGTCGGATTATCGGTTCTAGCATGGTTATTAATTTCCACTTCTAATAGTTTTTATAGTTACCTGATTTTATTTGCCAATCTGGTGTTGATTGCCCTTTATACTAACTACTGGCCAACTTTGATTATGGGGATAAGCAATTTGATTATTGTTAATTCTCTTCTGGGAGGGATAGGCAGGAACAATCTTTTAATTATTGATTTATATCTGGTTTTAATAACTGTCCTGGTATTGACCCAGACCCATCTCCGGATTAAAATTCAGAGAAGAATAGATGAAAAACATCAGCAGGTCATCAAGACTGAAAAGGAAAAAGAATCTCTCTTAGAGGAAATAATGACTACTGTTAAAGAGTTGAGCAACTTTAACTCCAGTTTGAAGGAAAACATTAAGGTAACAGACCGTATTTCCAGTGAAGTTACTAAAGCTTTTACTGATATTGCAAAAGGTATTGAAGATCAGGCCCATAGTGTAAATGAAATAAATGAATCAGCCCGGTCCAGCAACCATAATGTCCGGGCCCTTGCCAGTGCTTCAAATGAAATGCTTAATTTATCTAATAAAACAGTGAATGCTACTTCAAAGGGGAATGAACAGGTAGACCTTCTTGATACCAAGATGCAGGATGTTGATCAGATTATAAATGAGAGTGTTGACCTTATTAATAGATTAAATGAACAGGCCCAGCAAATAGGTGATATTGTAGAAACCATTAATAATATAGCCAAACAGACTAATCTTCTGGCTTTAAACGCAGCTATAGAGGCAGCCCGGGCCGGGGAAGCAGGTCAGGGTTTTGCTGTGGTGGCCGACGAAATACGTGAACTGGCTGAAGATTCTCACCGTTCTACTGATAAAATTGCCTCTATACTGCAGGATATTAAAGCCAAAACAGGACAGGTAACTGAGCAGATAAATATCGGTCATGATGCTGTTTTATCAAGCAAGAACTCTACTGAAGAAGTAAAAAGAGTATTTAAAGAGATTGATGATAATACTAAAAATGTAGTAGAACAGGCTCAATACCTGGAAGAATCAGTAAGGGGCCTGGAGAAGGAATCACAGGCAATTGTTGAAGAAATATCTTCTATTTCCAGTATTATCGAGGAAACATCTGCTTCTGTTGAAGAAGTACTGGCCGGGAGTGAAGAACAGACAAATAAAGTTAAAAATATAGTAGAAAGCTTTAAACAACTGGATAAACTAATTAATAAGTTACAGAGTTTAACTAAAGGAGGTAGCTAAAATTTCCGGACAAAAAAATAAACCGACTGTCTATGTAACCAGGGAGATCCCTGAAAAAGGTCTTAAACTACTTGAAAAAGAATGTCATGTGACTGTTAACAGGAATAGCAGGAGTCTGGGAAGGGAGGAATTAATTAATAACATAAAAGGAATCGACGGGTTGGTCTCTATGTTAAGTGACCCCATTGACGGGGGAGTAATTAAAAGCAACCCTGATCTGAAAGTGGTTGCCAACTATGCGGTAGGATATAACAATATTGATGTTGAAGCCGCTACCAGACAGGGGGTGGCTGTGACCAATACTCCCGGTGTTTTAACTGAAGCAACTGCTGATTTGACCTGGGCTTTATTAATGGCTGTGGCCAGGCGGATAATAGAATCAGACCAGTTTGTAAGGCAGGGACAGTTTAAAGGATGGGGACCGAGGTTAATGCTGGGAAGTGATGTTTATGGAAAAACACTGGGGATTATCGGTTTTGGCCGGATCGGGCAGGCTGTGGCCAGACGGGCCCGGGGTTTTAATATGGAGATTCTTTATAATAAAAGAACCCGCCTTTCCCGGGACCGGGAAGAAAAACTGGGAGTTCAGTATGCTGAGGTTGATGAATTGCTTAAGAGGGCAGATTATATCTCCATAAATGCTCCTTTGAATAAGTCAACATACCATCTGGTTGGCCTGCAGGAATTTGAACTTATGAAAAATACTGCTATAGTTATAAATACCGGACGGGGTCCAATAATAGATGAAAGTGCCCTGGTCGAGGCTTTAAAAGAGGGGAAAATAGCCGGGGCCGGCCTCGATGTTTATGAAGAAGAACCAGAAGTACATCCGGGTCTTATGGAGCTTGATAATGTTGTGTTAACCCCTCACACCGGGAGTGGTACCATTGAGACCAGGGATAAAATGGCGGTTATGGTGGCAGAAGATGTTATTGCTGTTTTAAAAGGAAAAAGACCAGCAAATTTGGTTAATCCAGGAGTCTATAAGAATTGAATTGTATCCCCGGGATGACATGCTAAATTAAATAACTTAGGTTAAATTAAAGCAAGTCCTGACAGGGGCTTGCTTTATGTAATATTTGGAATATATAAAAAAATATTATATACTTTAAAATGTTTGTAATTTACCCTGTTATATTTTATAATTTTAATGGAGGATATAACTTCTTTTACATTTCAAACGGTAGGTAGTTTAAAACCTTGATATATTAAGATATAGAGTTTCAAGGGAAGTGTAAATACCAGTGGGTCTAAATTTATTAAAAATTCAAAACATTCCTCCGGTATAGAACCTTTGTTCAGGAAATAGTAATATGTAACTAAATGTAGAGAAACGGACGACATTAGCAGGTTTTATTTAAAATTTGTAGAATATTTAACTTTGTAGAAGTGGGGTTATTAATGAGTTTTGTGGATTTGTCAGGTCATAAATTATACAACCGGGAATTGGGGATAGAGGGGGACACAGGTGGGACAGAATATTGACCCGTCCAGATCTCTGGAAAAGATTCTTGAAAAGACAGTAGAAGTTTTAGCCGAGAGCAAGAAGGAGATATTTACTATAGCCGAATCAATCCGCCGGGAATATGATAATATAAAGAGAGAACTAGATTTGATTAATGAGGAAATAAATGAAGTTGTAGCTAAAGTTGATAAGCTCCAGGAGGTTAACAGAATTGCGAGAATAAGGCTTATGGAAGTTAGCCGGGATTTTGAAAAACATAGTGAATATGATATCAAATATGCCTATCAACAGGCTGAGGATACTTCTGTCCAGATAGCGGTATTAAGGGAAAAAGAAGAACAGTTAAAGAAGAGAAGGGCCGAACTTGAAAACAGGTTAATTAATTTAAAAAGAAATATTGAAAAGGCAGAAAATATGGTTTCCAGAGTAGGGGTTGTTCATGATTATTTACTTGGAGAATTATCCAATTTAAGTGAGCAATTTGATGATTTAAGACAAAAACAACAGCTGGCCATTAAAATAATTCAGGCCCAGGAAGATGAACGGAAGAGGGTCGCCCGTGAAATTCACGATGGACCGGCCCAGTCAATTGCCAATCTTGTCTTTAGAGTGGAACTTGCTCAGAAACTTATGGACAAGGATTTAAAAAAGGCCAGGAATGAACTTGAGGATGTTAAAGAGCTGGTAAGATTAAGTATGCAGGAAGTCAGAAAAATTATTTACGACCTGAGGCCCATGTCTCTTGATGACCTTGGTTTAATTCCTACTTTAAGGCGTTATATAAATAAATTCAATGAACAGACTAAAATCATTATAGATTTTAATATTTTGGGTCCAAAAAGGCGGCTGCCAAATACATATGAAATTACAATATTTCGCTTAATTCAGGAAGGTCTTAATAACATTTATAAACACTCTAAAGCCAGTACAGGGACTGTTACCCTGGAATATACTCCTGAACAAATCAATATCTTAATCAGTGATGATGGTATCGGGTTTAAACCTGAAGAGGTGGGGGCCAATAAATTTGGCCTGGTAAGTATGAGAGAGAGGTGTGAGTTGTTAGGAGGTAAACTTGATCTTTTTTCTGAAAAAAACAAAGGGACAAAAATAAAAATAACATTACCAATAAAACAAAGAGGTGGGAAAGATGAAGCCGACAAAGGTATTAGTAGCTGACGACCACGATCTGGTAAGAGAGGGGATCTGTAAACTCCTCGAATTATATGAAGATATTAAAGTAGTGGGAGAGGCTGGAGATGGCCTGGAAACCGTGAAAGGAGTCAGGGATCATTTTCCGGATCTGGTTTTACTGGATTTAAATATGCCCCGGATGGGGGGAATAACAGCCATAAAGAAAATAAAGGAAATAAGCCCCGGGATAAAGGTATTAATACTGACCATCCATGATGAAGAAGAATATGTTTATGAGGTAATAAGGTCCGGGGCCGAGGGTTATATTCAAAAGGATGTCAAGCCTGAAGAATTAAAAAGAGCTATAGATAAGGTTATAAAAGGGGATAAAGTATTTCCCCGGTCAACAGAGAATGAAGTGCGTGAGGTTGTTAATGAAAAATATGAAGTCTGTGAATTAAGCAGTAGAGAGCAGGAAGTACTGGAGCTTCTGGCCCAGGGTATGAGCAACAAACAGATAGCCCAGGAACTGTTCATTAGTGAAAAAACTGTTAAGAATCATGTCAGCAATATTTTAAGGAAGTTATCAGTTAATGACAGAACCCAGGCTGTTATAGTTGCTCTTAAAAGAGGTCTGGTATCACTGACCTAATTTATTGTCTATAATCTCCCAGAACCGGTCAGTACCATTTCCCAGCCGCCAGATGGCTATACCTTTCAGATTATATTTCTTAACCAGCTCCAGTTTGAAGGCAAGGCTACTACTTGATTCAAACCAGACTTCGTGTTTAATGCCACTGTTATCCTGGTAATAGAAATAGGGGCTCTGGGAAGGTGTATCCCATTGAACTTTAACGCCCTTTTCCCGGGCCAGGTTCATTGCTTCTTTAGCACTGATGGGCCTACCGGGTCCCCCCTCAGGCCAGTCATAGCCGTAGTTAGCTACTCCTATTAGAAGTTTCTCATTTGGTATATATTCCAGTGCATATTTAATATTCTTTTCGACCCAGTTTATGGGGGCAATCGGTCCGGGGTCACCGGAGGGCCAGTGGTGGTCATAGGTCATGATAACTACCCTGTCAACCAGTTTTCCCAGGGCTGCATAATCATAGGCTCCCTGTAACTCCATCGGGACATCTATTTTAGGAAAAACGGAGATTGTAAGTTTTTTGTTTTTCTTGTTTAACTCACTGGAAAGCTCTTTAATAAACTGGGTATAACCATTACGGGTCCAGGGTGGAATAAATTCAAAGTCAATATTTACTCCATTATAATTATATTTTTCCACCAGCTTAACTATATTTTTTATCGTCTTACTCCTGACATCTGAATCAACCAGGATCATGTTATTTTTCTGGTTGTTATTAATCAGAGGTAGTAATTCAAGACCCTGTCTTTTGGAAAAGGAATCTACCTCATACTGGTGCCCCCCGTATCTACTCTTGATTGTACCATCAGGGTTGGCTGTAAACCAGAAGGGTGCTACCATGTCAACATACCTGTGGTTAGAAACCATGGCATCATATGAATTAGCATATGGGGTTAGCCAGTTGACATAAAAGCCCAGTATTTCCCGATTTGAGATAATATCTTCATCCAGAGGCGATTCACCGGGTCTTGCTTCCTGATCTTCTTCATTTTTATCAACAAAGTTATTAATAAAAAAAGAAATAATTAATAACAGAATACCTTTTAACCAGTCAAAAGTACCGGGGCCTTCTTCACTGGATGTTGCAGCACAGTATATAACCGGAGATACTAACATAAGTAAGAAAGGAGTTATAATAGACACAAGAAGGAGCATAGTAATGAACTTTTTACGTTGATAAGATGGTTTCATATTTAAGTAACATCCTTTCAATATAATATAAATCATTTAGATTAATATAATCCATTAAGAATAATATAAATCATTTAGATTAATATAATCCATTAAGAAATCAGGGGCTGCTTAATATTTATGGTTGCCAACCCCCGTGAGGCAGGATTAAATTATGTTTAAAGTATTTTAATCCAAAATATTTTGTTAAAAGAGTTGTTTTTTCCAGTGGATTTAAGCTATAATAATTTAGGTAATGGTTTTATAATATAATACAGGCCATAGTTAATTATATTAATAAAGAAGGAATGGTTCAACACACTAATTATGACAGCAGAGTCAGTATATACCATAAATTAAAATGGCCTGCTTAAACCTTATACTAAGTCTATAAGGTTTTAAAATAATTTTTAAAAACTAAAATACTACACAAGGGGTGAAATTATGAAGCTGTTTATTGATACTGCTAATGTAAAAGAAATTTCAGAAGTTAAGGAATGGGGTGTATTATCAGGGGTCACTACAAATCCCAGCCTTATTGCCAGAGAAGGTGGGGTAGAATTTGAAGATGTAATCAAACAGATTACTGATCTGGTTCCCGGCCCTATCAGTGCCGAGGTAATAAGTACAGAGGCTGAGGGCATGGTGGAAGAGGCCCGGAAACTGGCCAGTATTTCTGATAATGTTGTTATTAAGATTCCGATGACCCCGGAGGGCTTAAAGGCGGTAAATATTTTATCCAGTGAGGGTATTAAAACCAATGTTACTCTGGTTTTCTCTGCCAATCAGGCTTTACTGGCAGCCAGAGCTGGTGCTACCTATGTCAGTCCATTCATTGGACGCCTGGATGATATTGGGCATACCGGAATGGAGCTTGTCAGGGATATTGCTCAGGTATTTAAGATACATAATATTGAAACTGAAATAATTGCAGCCAGTATCAGACACCCGCTCCATGTGCTGGAGGCTGCTAAAGCCGGGGCCGATATAGCTACTATTCCTTATGCCGTTTTCAAGAAAATGGTACAGCATCCGAAAACAGATGAGGGAATTGAGAAGTTTCTGGCTGACTGGAATAAGAGGTAATTTCAGGTAGTTTACTGAAAAATATAATTGTTAACAATTGAAGTTAATTCAGGCCTGTTCTCATTAAGAACAGGCCTTTTTCAGCATTCCATATTTCTACCTGCACACTTTATAAGTCAAAAACATATTATACTAATGTTGAATAATATAAAAAGTGGGGTGGAAATATGGATGACAGAAGGTATAATGGATGGGAACTGGAGATGGATTGCCCGATTGAGGGTCGGGTATTAAAACCTCGTCATAAAGGAGTTACCATGGTTCTTGATAAAGGGCTTGGTATCAGGGCCCTTAAGGATTTACTGGAAATTGCCGGTGACTACATAGATTTTTTAAAATTTAGTTTTGGTACTTCTTTTGTGTATCCCCATGATATTTTAATTGAAAAAATTAAGCTGGCAAGATTATATGGTATAGAGGTTTTTCCAGGGGGAACCCTTTTTGAGGTAGCTGCCAGTCAGGGCAAGGTTAACGAGTTTTTATTCAGAGCCAAACAGCTTGGCTTTACCACTGTTGAAATATCAAATGGCACTTTCGATATTGGCGAAAAACTGAGGCAGGAATCTATTATTAAAGCCAGTTCCCTGGGATTTAAAGTGCTGACTGAAGTAGGGAAAAAAGACCGGAATAATCCTTTAACCCTGGAAGAAATGAAGACCCAGATCAAAGAGGATATAGAAAACGGGGCCACTAAAGTTATTATTGAAGGCCGGGAATCCGGAAAAGGTATTTCAATTTACCGTGATGATGGTTCAATTGATATGAAAATGCTTGAAGGGATTGTTTCTTCGGTTCCCCATAACCTGGATGTAATTATCTGGGAGGCACCTTTGAAAAAACAACAGGCGGTTTTAATAAATCAGTTTGGTCCCAATGTTAACCTGGGAAATATTAGAGTTGATGAAGTTATAGCCCTGGAAGCGTTGAGAAGGGGGTTACGAGGGGATACCTTTAAGAGTACCTTACCTGATGAAGGAAAAGAAGGTGAGGAGAGGATGATCGGTGCCTGATATATATATTACTCTAACGCCAGATGAACTCAAAAATATCCCTGATAAGGGAGTTATAGTAGTAGTTATTGATACCCTGAGGGCCAGTACAACTATAGTTACTGCCCTGGCCAACGGGGCCAGGAAGGTCATACCATTTGCCACCAGCAGCAAATTACAGGAGTATTATCGAAAAAATCCTTCGGCCCATTATATGCTCTGTGGAGAGAAAGGAGGAGAAAAAATACCGGGGTTTGACCTCGGTAACTCTCCTTCTGAAATAAGTCCAGGAATGGTTATGGATAAAATTATGCTGATTAAAACAACAAACGGCACCAGGGTCCTTGAGGATATTAGCTCAGATAACAGGGTTTACATAGGGGCTCTTGTTAACAGTTGTGCTGTCGTCGAAGAGGTTAAAAAGAAAGAGAAAGATGTTTACCTTGTCTGTGCAGGTACTAGAGGCAAGTTTTCACTGGAAGATTTTTTTGCAGCCGGCAGGTTTTCTTCTTTACTTATGAATGAAGGATGGAATGGTGGCGATCTGGAGTTTGCTGCAGCAAGAATATTTGAAGATAATAGCAGTTATCAGGAAACGATTAATTTGTTTCACCATTCCCAGAATGGTCAGAATTTAAGAGAACTCGGTTATAAAGAGGATATTAAATTCGCTGCCCGTCGTGATATTTTTTCCATAGTTCCTTACTGGGATGGAATCAAGATTAGAATAAGTAGACGATGAAATACTAATTTCCCCTCTGCATACATAAGTATATTCATAAAAACAGTAGAATGGGGGGGAATTGGTGAATATTAAATATTTTCTACTTATAATAACTATCCTTGGTTTCTTAGCCCGCTCCCGTGTTCTGGTAATAGCCGGACTTTTATTATTGACCATATATGAGTTTGAAATAGATTTTGTATTCGAATTCCTGGGGAATAAGGGTATTGAAATCGGGTTAATTTTTTTATTGATGGCTATCCTGTCATCCCTGGTTTTATCACCTGTAGACGGGGAAGTAATTAAGGATAATTTGCTAAGCTGGCAGGGAACAGTTGCCATAATAGCCGGGGTTCTGGCTACTAAGTTTAATGGAATGGGACTTGATTTACTTCAGGAATCCCCTCAGTTTATTTTGGGTATAATCATGGGTTCTTTAGTAGGAATAGTTTTTTTTGGTGGAATACCGGTCGGGCCCCTTATGGCTGCAGGAATCGGGGCTGTTTTATTTAAAATAATAGAGATAATTAAGGGCTGATTTTATAAATGGATTTATTATACAGTCTCTCTGTAGTGCTTATAATTATAGTTTTATATGTTTTTCTCCCGGAAAAAAAGTATGATAGTTATCTTTATTTCATGAGGAGAATCAAGGAAAATTTAAGGTCTAAAAACAAGGAAACCAAACCTTAACCCTGGTTAGGAGTCATACCTTTCTCTGAAATAAAAATCAGAGCTAAAACCATAATTATTCCAGCGATAAGGCTTCCCCCATAGTACATGGTTTTCAGACTTAATTCTTCGAGAAAGGAAAAAGCCGGTGGCCCAATAGCAACCCCGACAAAACGGGCACTGCCGTAAATAGAGGTGATAACCCCCCTCTGGTCAGCTTTTGTGGAACTGGTAACCAGCGTATTAATAGCCGGTAAAACAAGCCCGGTCCCGATGCCGAGCAGAGAGAACAAAACCAGATAGGTGGTTAAAGATTTTATAAAACTGAGGATTATAAGGGCAAGGGGAATTATAATTAAACCAGTAATAATGGAGGCTTTAAAGTATTTTTTTACTTTTTTAAGGATATACCCGTTTATATAAGAGGTTGTTGACATAAACAGAATGGGTATGGCAATTACTAAACCCTTAACAAAACCCTTAATATTATGTTTTGCTTCCAGAAAATCCGAAAAATAGGAGAGAAGTCCAAACAGGATAAAGAGGACAAGCATTCCAGAGAGAATTGTCATTATAAGTGACAGGCCTTTTTCTTTGAATATTTCTCCCACATTTCTAAGATATTTCTTTAAACTTTGCTGCCCTTTTTCTTTAACTTCCTTACCCCAGAACCAGACCCCTGCAGCAATAGGGATAGCTAAAAAGACATAAAAGAAAAAGAGGGCAATCCAGCTGATTAAACCGATGGCTGATCCCAGTATGGGACTGACTACCTTGCCTATTCCATTAGCGGCCTCGATTATCCCCAGGGCCTCACTTCTCTGCTCGGACTGGAAAATATCACCTACCAGAGCCATAACAATGGGGGCTGTTCCGGCTGCCCCGACACCCTGGACGACCCTTCCTATAAGAATAATATTATAGGGATTATCCATAATCAGGGCAGCTACCCCGGAAATAATTCCCCCAAGCCCATATAACAGGAGTGAGGGTACAATTACTTTTATTCTACCGATCTGGTCACACAGATAACCGAGAAAAGGGATTGTAATACCAGCTGATATAGAAAAAACCGTAATAAGAAGACCAACGTGAAATTGGTCGATGTCTAAAGCAGCCTTGATCTGGGGAAATTCAGGTATTAACATGGAATTTCCGAGGACCATGATAAATGGTACTCCACTGAAGGCAACCATCATTAGTTTATATTTACTCTTCATATGTATTGAATTTCCTTTCATATAGTTTTTATTATTCGCATTGTTAATATTTTGCAATAATTTAGCTGAAGACGTTGTGCAGCTGGCAAGAAAATTTAGTTAGTAACAACCCTGAATATATAGAGGAAAAAAATAAATACTATTAATAAGTATGGTTAAGGTTAACTGAAAATATAGCTACCATATTAAGGAAAAGCAGAAGGGATCCCCTTCTGCTTAAAGTTTGAGCCTACTCCAGTCTAGGCTCTTTTTTTTTTAGGAAATTCCCTGTTAACATTATTTTCTCCTGTTTTTTCTGTTTCTATTTCATTATCAGATTCTGGTTCATTTTCTTTTTTGCCAGTATTAAGGGAATTAATAAGGGTTAGAAGGGTTCCTACATCAATGTCAGACCCGGAATTATTGCTACCACTTTTGCTACTACCAAGGGTGCTTATCAATAAAGGAAGTAGTTCCTGGATCCCTGAAGAATTTCCTGTGCCGGTGTTTGCTTTACTTAATAAGCTGGTTATATTACTTATTGAAGAATTGTTACCGGTAATTTCTTTATCTGGTATTGCTGGCAGTGATGACTGTTGATGGACTTTATAAATATCAATTACTTCATGTAATAGCATAAGGCTTAAAATACCGAATAATTCATTGTTATTCATTTCATTTCCTTTTTTCTGGAGGATAGTGGCCAAAACTGTTAAAAGCTGATTTTCACTCATTATAACCCTCCCCTGGTTTAATTGCCACCTGAAACCGCTTTGGCTTCCGCTTTAACAGGCTCAGCAGGTAATGTTTTAAACATTTTTCGTTTATCTTTGTAGTCTTTTTTATGGTCATCATCTTTATCTGATAAAACATTTTGAGTTAAGATAAGTAATATTAAGATTAAGAATAGAATAAAGGGATTATATTCATTAAAATCGTCGTCTTTTTCTCCATTGAAAACCACCATAGGCATTTTTAGTTTCACCCCCGTGTCAAAAATGTTAATGCTATCATAATATATGAGTAGAAACGGATTTTTGTTCAATACAATATAATATTTATTGATATTAAAATTATAGTAACGAAGGGGAATGAAAAACGTATGATATTAAAAGAAAACCTGAAAATAAGGGGGTGTATTAAGTGGCGGAAGAACAGCTTTCTCAGAACAGAGATGACAAAGCTGGATTTATATTTTTTGTAATCCTGATACTTCTCTTATTACAGAATGGAAATTCCTTCAATTCCTATTTTGAATTATTTAATCAGCAAGTCAATAAAGTAAATGGAATTTTTAAAGCCCTATCTGCAACAGCTCAGGGATTACAGGGAGCCGTTGAAGCTCCTCAAAAAGTAATGAAGGAACTGGATATATAAGATTAAAGTTTTTTTAATATAATTTAGATAAAATTAAAATTTGATAGAGCAAGAAAAGAGTAGAGAAATTATTCTCTACTCTTTATTATCCTTGTCTTTGTTTTTTTCTGTAACTTTGTTGGAGGCTTTAATTATATTTTTTAACTGTGATTTTCCTGTAGCCCCATATTCTCCAGCCGGTGAGTTGAGCATAACCTGATCACTAACCATTCCCATCTGCCTGGCTGTATCCCGCTTAATTTTTTCTGATTCGACTTCATCACTTACCACCTGATTAAAATTAATTTCAGTTTCGTTTATTTCCTTGTTTATTTTTTTCAATTTTTCTGTATTATTATTTTTTTCTTTGTTTTTGCTCATTATAGTATCCCCCGTTGTAAATTTAATATATTTTTAACATTATGCCTAATAATATTATATTACCCGGGGTAATTTAATATACTTGAAATAGATAGGTTTTACTAACTGAGCTTAAAGTGAATTTCATGGTAAAAATTAATGTGACACTTTTGCTACCAGAAAAACTAGCAATGGAGGCTCTATGTTTATGTAATAATCCCTTTTTTATAATTTTGCGAGTTCTTCTAAATTGTGTTAAAATAAAATAAATACAAATAATAGGAGAAATAATAATGGATAAAGTTATAGCAACACCCGGTGGTACAAATGAAATAATAAGGAAATACAACTTAAAACTACATAAAGGGCTGGGACAAAATTTTTTAATAGACCAGAACATTGTTGATAAAATAATAAATACAGCTGACCTCAATAATGAGGATATAGTAATTGAAATTGGACCGGGGATAGGGTCCTTAACCCAGAAAATAGTCCCCCGGTCTGGTCGGGTTTTTGCCTTTGAAAAAGACAAGAGGCTGGTTAAGGTTTTAAGAGAGCTTTTTAATGGTTACAACCACCTGGAAGTAATTGGTCAGGATGTTCTTGAGGTTGACTGGAAACATTTCTTTGACAGTAGAGGTATTTCTGACAGGAGCGTTAAAGTACTGGCCAATTTACCATATTACATCACGACCCCGGTTATTATGGGGTTGCTAGAATCTAACATAACATTTTCCTTAATGGTATTGATGGTGCAAAAAGAAGTTGCAGACCGGATGGCGGCAGCTCCCGGGAGTAAAGATTATGGGGCTTTAAGTGTAGCGGTTCAGTATTATGGCGAGGTGGAAATCTTTCATAAGGTTCCACCGACTGTATTTATACCGAGGCCCCGGGTTTATTCCAGCATAATAAAAATTAAACCTCATTCAGAACCTGTATACAGGGTTAAAAATGAGGGTTTTTTCTTCAAAATGGTGAGGGCAATATTTCAGCAGAGGAGGAAAACCTTAAAAAATTCCTTAACCAAATCCTCTGAAATTAAGTTGGATAAGGGTATAGTCACGGAGGCAATAAGAGAGCTTGGGTTAGATCCCCGGATCAGGGGAGAAAAACTAACTATCAAACAGATGGCTATTTTAAGCAATACCTTATGGTACAAAATTTCTGAAGAAGATGGTGAGAATCATGAAATTTACTAGCCCTACCGACGGGACCCTTGATATTAATCAGACCTATCAAACTATTCTGGATTTTATAGAATCTGAGCCAGACAACCAGTATAGACTTATTATAGGAACTGATTCCCAGCCAAGGCTTGAAGAGATTGTATTTGTCACAGCCATCGTGATTTACAGGGTAGGTAGAGGAGGCCGTTTTTTTTATCATAAAGAACGGGAAAAATTTCACCTGAGCATGAAGCAAAGAATTTTTTATGAGGTTTCCAAAAGTCTGGATGTGGCCAGTAAGCTAACTGCCCTTCTGGCTAAAGAAAAGGGGTTTGATGAAGAATTAAAAATAGAAATTCATGTTGATGTTGGTGAAAAGGGCCCTACAAATACAATTATAAAAGAGGTTGTTGGTATGGTAGTCGGGAGTGGTTATGAGGCCATGATCAAACCTGATTCCTATGCTGCTTCTACAATAGCAGATAAATACACCAAATAAACGAAAATGGCACAACAGCATATCCTGCCTCATATTCTAATTATATAGTATATACTTATTGAGAGGCAGGGTTTAAAATAATGTCCTTAAATAAAGGAGATTTTGTTACCCGTCGTTCCCATAACAGGGATCTTGTTTTTCGTATTGAAGATATTAAGAGGGATAAGGTGATTTTGAGGAGTTTCAAATTTAGATTGATGGCCGATGCCCCTCTAGATGATTTAATAAAAGTTGATACAGGTAAGATAACCAGGATCAAAAAAAACCTTCACGAAGAAGCCCTGGAAATTCTCCAGAAATGTAGAAAGCATTTGATTCTTAATACCAGAGTTTTTAGAAACAGTAATAGTGATGCCGTTTATACAGAATACCCTGTCAGGGTCCTGCATCTTGATGGGGATAAAGAGTACCTGAATATATCCCTCCAGAATTATAAAAATTTGGGTTTAAAGGCCCGGGGATTTTTTATCCCGGAAGAAGGCCAACCGGAAAAAATTTCCCGTTATGTAACTAAATATCGGCCTGATATTCTTGTATTAACCGGACATGATGGCGAATTTGGTGATAAAATTTATCATACTTCCCGGTACTTTATTAAAGCTGTAAAAATAGCCCGTAAAATCGAACCGGATCTCGACCAATTAATAATTTATGCCGGTGCCTGTCAGTCTGATTACGATAAATTAATTGAAAGCGGGGCTAATTTTGCCAGTTCACCCCAAAATAAGATGATCCATTTCATGGAACCGGTTTTACTGGTGGAAAAAATAGCTTCAACCCCATTTAACACAGTTGTTCCAGTATCAGAAGTTACTGCCAATAGCATCAGTGGTGAAGGAGCTATTGGTGGTGTAGAAACCCGCGGCAAGCTCAGGAAAAAATACCCGTAATTTTTTTTAAAATAAAATCTTGACAGTTTGCTAAAGGTTTGGTATACTATACTTTCATTTGACTAAAATTTTCTCTATGTGTTATAATATGGATAGTGAAATGATTATCTTTTTCCGAAAGGTGGTAATAAATGGATAAAAATATTCTTGATCAGATCAGACAGAATGTTAATTCCTTTGTGGGAAAAGAAGTTAAGGTTAAGGCGAATCGTGGCCGGAGGAAAGTTTTGGAAAAAGAAGGTGTTCTCGAAAAGACCCATCCCAATATTTTTGTAGTTAAGATAGATGATAATCACCAGGTACGCCGCCTTTCTTACACCTATGCCGACCTTTTAACAGATAATGTGGTAGTTAAAGTAAAAGGTGATAATACCAAAATCGGGATTGTATAATTAAAATTTAAAATAGAATAGAGATTTAGAGGCCAGTAACCGGTTGGTTACTGGTTTTTTTTATTTTGTTCACTAATAGAACCCCTCCTGAATATTATAAAACATCATGACAGGGAGGGAGAATCATGTCTAATATTTCTAAAATAATTTCTAAATATAAAAATGACCTTTTTAACTTAAACCATGTAGTTGGGGTTGGTTATGGTTTAAAAGAAAAAAACGGCAGAAAAACGGGTGAAAAAGCTATTGTAGTTCTGGTTGACAAAAAAGTTCCCCAGCACAGGCTTAAGAGTAAAGATATTGTCCCTTTTTCTGTGGATAATTACCGGACAGACGTAATTGAGATTGGGGAATTAAAATTACAGGATATGAGGACTTCTCGATTAAGGCCTGCCCAGCCTGGAGTCAGCATTGGACATTATAAAATATCGGCCGGGACCTTCGGGGCTCTTGTTAAAGATAAAGAAACCGGGGATTTATTGATACTTTCAAATAACCATGTTTTAGCTAACATAACTAATGGAGTAGATGACCGGGCCAGAAAAGGTGACCCGATATTGCAACCAGGGAGTTATGATAATGGAAACAAACCTGACGATGTAATTGGTTATCTGGAGAGGTTTATTCCTTTAAAATGGAGTTCAGGTAGTGGTAATGTATGCCCTGTGGCTGCAGCCGGGGAAAAAATATTAAATTTTATTTTACATTTATTTAAACCCAGTTATAATATCAGGTTCACGAAAAGTTCCGGGGCTAACATTGTTGATTGTGCCGTAGCCAGGCCTGCTAATGAAAAGGCTGTTAGTGGAAAAATCCTGGAAATAGGAGAAGTTAAAGGGGTAAAAGAACCATCCGTTGGTATGAGAGTACTGAAAAGTGGCCGGACCAGTGGTCTAACACAGGGGGAAGTGAAGGTAGTCTCGGCTACTGTTCAGGTCAAGATGACTGAAACAGAACAGGCTACCTTTGAAGATCAGTTTATTACAGAACCTATGTCAAAACCGGGTGATAGTGGGTCCCTGGTAGTTGATAGAAATAATAATGCAGTCGGTCTATTATTTGCTGGTTCAGAAAAAGCTACGGTCTGTAACAGGATAACAAATGTTCTAGACTCATTAAATATAGAGTTTTAGGGAGGTAGTTTTATGCTGAAAATACTGGGTTACTATCTCTCCGGTAACAGATCTTCCCGGGAGTCTTTTTATCTAAGCTATAGACAATTGTACCAGGTTATCCCAACATGGCTAGAATTAAAAGGTGATGGAAGCCTTCATGTAAAAGATTTTAAAGATGACCTCGAAATATTATCTAAATATAAAACGAGGGAGTCTATCGTTCCCATGGTCCAAAATTTTAATTTAGATTCAAAAGTCAGTAACCAACTTATAAATAATAATGACTATAGAAAAAAGGCTATTGATAATCTTTTGATTTTTATGGGGAAACATGGTTTAAGGAAAATTAATGTTGACCTCGAGGGGGTTAAAGTTTCCTATAAGAAAAACCTGACCCTCTTCATAAAAGAATTAAGTTCTGTATTGAAGGAAAAAGGGTATCACTTAACTATATCTATACCGGCCCGTACTGAAAATACTAAAGATTATAGCTGGTCCGGGGCCTATGATTATGGTAAACTGGGTCTGTTTGTCGATGGAGTAATAATTATGGCCTATGATTATCACTGGAGTGGGGGTCCTCCAGGCCCTGTTTCACCACTACCCTGGGTCCGGGATGTCCTTGACTATGCTATTATTGAAATTCCGGCTACGAAGATATTTCTGGGTCTCCCCTTTTATGGTTATGACTGGGAGCTAAATCAAGATAAACCGGCCCGGGGTTTATCACATCACCAGATTTTTTACCTTATTAAGGAATATGATAGTCAAGTTGAATGGGATCAGGAATTTAATAGTCCATATTTTAGATATAAACAGGATGGAAAATGGCATGAGGTCTGGTTTGAAAATAAAACCAGCCTGGCTAAAAAAATAAAACTGGCTGAAGATTTTCAAATAAACGGTGTTGCCTTCTGGAGACTGGGACTTGAAGATAAAAATTTCTGGAAATTACTTTCAGGAGGTAAAGTTAGAGGGTGAGGGTGCTTTTTGTAGTTAGACCTGATCTGTTTACCGTTAAAGCAGGGGATACTGTACAGGTTTTGATTTTAAAGAAAGCCCTTGAAAAGTTAGGATTAAGGGTTGATTTGAATATTAATAAAGTATCACTGGATGATTTGCATAATTATGATCTCATTCATCTTTTTAATCTGTTACGGGTTGAGGTGTGTGAAAGATTTTTGAGCAATATTAATGTGAATAAACCTGTTTTACTGACTCCAATATACTGGAATATGGAAGAATATTTAAAACACAGTAAGCCCGATTTATTGTACTGGTGGAAATTAACCCAGAAACGGAGAATGGAAGTTTTGACAAAAGTGGATATGGTAGCCCCGAATGCCCACACAGAATGGGACAGGATAAAGTATGATTTCAGGATAGAAAAACCCTGTGAGATAATATATAATGGTGTAGTTCCCTGGAAAGAAAATATAGAAAATTCCCAGAGGGAATATATATTATGTGTGGGGCGAATCCACCCACGGAAAAACCAGTTACAGCTCATAAAGGCTTTAAAGGAATTTAATCTTCCCCTGGTGTTAATAGGTGATATAAATGATCCTGCCTATTTTAGAGAGTGTTTACGTGAGTCTGAAGGGTATAATGTAACAATATATGGGGCAAAGTCGAGGGAGGAGTTGTTTCAGTTTTATTTAAAGAGTAAGATCCATGTCCTGCCGAGCTGGTATGAAACCCCCGGTCTTGTAAATCTGGAGGCTGCCCTGGCGGGTTGTAATATAGTTACTACAGACCGGGGTACAACGAGAGAGTATTTCAAAAATAAGGTAAGTTATTGTTCCCCCCTTGATATTAAAGATATTGCTGACAAGGTAGTTACTGCATATTATACTGAACCTGACCCTGAATTATCTCAATATGTTAAGACTAAATATAATCACAATAGTGTTGCCTATAAAACCATGGAAGTTTATAAAAAACTGATTTAGATTAAGAAGAAGTTTTTTGGATAATTTTAATAATTAAAAAAGCAGCTAAATACAAAGGAAAAATAAAGATTATGTCGAATAATAGTAGTGGTGTTTTAAGAAAAAAGTACTATTATAAAACTAGCTTTATCTATAATATAATATTAAATTATTGGGGAGGGGAATTGGACCTTGTCGTTACAACTGGTTTTTCCTTTGTTGGGTGGGCTAGGCTTATTTATTTACGGTATGAAACAAATGAGTGAGGGGCTTCAAAAGGTGGCGGGTAAAAAGCTCCGTCATTTTCTGGCTATATTAACAACAAGACCCCTGGTCGGGGTTCTGGTGGGTACCCTGGTTACAGCTATTATCCAGAGTAGTAGTGCCACTACGGTTATGGTAGTAGGGTTTGTTAATGCTGGATTGATGACCCTTTCTCAATCAATCGGGGTTATTATGGGGGCTAACATTGGTACGACAGTGACTGCCCAGATAGTAGCCTTTAAACTTGGCGATTATGCTTTCCACACTATAACTATTGGTGCTTTTGCTTATCTATTTTCCCGTAATCAAAAGATACAATATTTGGGACAGGTTTTACTCGGGTTCGGGATTTTGTTCCTGGGGTTAAATACTATGAGTGACACCATGAAACCCCTGCGAGATTCAGTGTATTTCTTAAATTTAATGGAAAACTTCAGTAGTTATCCCCTGCTCGGGGTTCTGGCAGGAATGTTGGTTACCATGGTAATTCAGAGCAGTAGTGCTACCTTTGGTATTCTCCTGGGTCTTGTTTCAGTGGGTGCTATTACTTATCAGGCCGGTATCCCGATTTTGCTTGGTAGTAATATTGGGACTACCATTACTGCAATTTTATCAAGTATCGGGGCTAACCGTTCTGCCAAGAGGGCAGCAGCTGCCCATTTTATTTTTAATGTACTGGGAGCTGGTATTGTAATTGTATTAATATATGTGATCCCTGATTTTACTGATAGTATACATCAATTTTTGATTAAATTATCTAACCTGTTTGGACATACCCCTACTTCAGAAAGGTTACTTGCCAATACACATACCCTGTTTAATGTCCTTAATACCCTGTTATGGTTACCGTTTGTTGGTTTTATGGTTAAAATAGTAAAATCTGTTTTACCAGGTGATGAGGTTGCAGTAAAACGGGGCTTAAATTATCTTGATGAAAGGATGCTAAAGACACCCAGTCTCGCCTTAAATCAGTTGAAGAAAGAAGTTATAAGGATGTATGGTATTACCCAGGAAATGGTCAGGGAATCTATAAAAATATTTAAGGAGGGCCATGATAGTAAGATAGTAAAAGCGGTTCACCATAAAGAAGATATTATAAATGAAATAGAAGAAGACCTGATCAAGTTTATAAGTAGTGTTCCCCGTAATTCTCTATCTGGAGGGGATTTGAGGGTTTTAAATATGTATTATGCCATAATTGATGATATAGAAAGTATAGCTGATGATGCTGTAGAAATGGTAGAACTGGGTAGTTACAGCTGGGAGAATAATCTCAAGTATTCAGATGAAGCCTGGAAGAGCCTTAATGAAAATTTTGATTTAATTTTTGACCTGATTGAGTCTTCATATGAGATGGTTGAGACTGAAAATCTTGAGTTATCAACCCAGATTCTGGATGCTGAAGATAAAATGGATCAATACCAGCTGGAAAACAGGAATTGTCACTTAAAAAGACTTGGTAGTGGTATCTGTGAGCCCGGGGCTGGTATAGTATACCTTGAAATTCTTGATAGATTAGAGCATATCAGTGACCAGGCAGCCGATATTGCCCACAGTATGACAGAAGCTTTATAAATGTTAAGCCTCCTTTGACAGGGGGCTTTTTTTTGTTATACTTAAGATAAAGAGGAGGAGTGTTATGGAGAAAATACTGGTTATAGATGATGAAGAGAATATCAGGGAGCTTATTAAATTTAATTTAGAGACGGCAGGTTACAGGGTAGAACTGGCCGCTGATGGAGAAGAAGGTTGGGACAGGTTGAATGATTCCATAGATTTGATTATCCTTGACTTAATGTTGCCCCGGATTGATGGACTGAGCTTCTGCCGGCAGGTCAGGTCCAATAACCGATTTAAAGATATTCCCATAATCATGTTAACTGCTAAAGGGGAAGAAGTGGACAAAATTATTGGGTTAGAAATGGGAGCAGATGATTATATAACCAAACCCTTTAGCCCCCGGGAACTGGTTGCCAGGATTAAGGCCGTGCTCCGCAGAGTGCAAAAGAATGAAGAAAAGAGTGATAATGAGTTAATAAAAAAAGCTGATTTTGAATTAGATGTATCCAGTCATGAAGCCCGTAAGGGAGGGGAGGTTTTAAACTTAACCCCTAAAGAATTTGATTTATTGCGTCATCTACTGGTAAATTCGGGTAAGGTATTAACCCGTGATATTCTACTTGAAAAAGTCTGGGGCTATGAATATGCAGGGGATACCAGAACTGTTGATGTTCATATAAGGAGGTTAAGAAGAAAGATCGGGGATAATTATATTGTTACCGTGAGAGGGGTGGGGTATAAATTTGTTAAACTGGAATGACCTGAGTATTAAAAATCAATTTCTGGTACTATTTATTGTAACCCAGCTTATTATTATGGGGTTGTTATTTATTTATTTTAACCATAATGAGAGGGAGTTTTACTTAGACCAGCTAAAAATTAACCTTGATCATCAGGGACAGCTTTTATTATTAAATGAGGTTTTCATGGAAGAATATGATAATCCCCGGATACTTGATAAATGGATTAAAAGTATAGGAAGTGATATAGATTCCAGGCTTACTGTAATCGACATGTCAGGAAAAGTACTGGCTGATTCCCATTATAACCCTGTAAAAATGGATAACCATTTAAACCGCCCTGAAATTATTGAATTAATAAATGGTAAGAATTCCTCATACCGAATCAGGAGAAGCAAGACCTTACAACAGCAGATGTTTTATTATTCACTGCCGATTAAAGTCAACGGAAACTTAACAGGATTTTTAAGGTTAAGTAAATCCCTGAATGCAATTAATGAGACCATTGAAAAAAATACCCAGAATTATTTGTTGTTTTTCTTCTTAACTGTTATTCTTTCTTTTATTCTGGCCTGGGGTTTCAGTAACGGTCTTGTTAGACCTTTAAATAAGCTGGGGTCAATGGCCGAGAAGCTAGCCCATGGTAATTTTAAAGAAAGAATAGTCCTCAATAGTTATAATAATGAACTGGGTACACTGGCTCATTCATTCAACTATATGGCCAATGAGCTTGAAAGGAAAATTGAAGAAATATTCCGGGAAAAAAGCAGGACTGAAGCGGTCTTTACCAGTATTGTAGATGGATTAATTGTTACAGATAATGAGAAAAAAATAACCATGGTAAATCCAGCGGCCCGAAAGATACTCGGACTGAATAAAGGTGTTCTCGGGAGAGATATTATTGAGGTTATAAGACATCATAAAGTTGATCAGCTTTTAGAAACTTCTTTAGAAAAAAAGAAAATATTAAAGGAGGAACTTAATTTCCAGACACCAGGGTCAAAAATAATTCGCCTCAATTTTGCTCCCATAGAAAATAAGGAGGGCCAGGTGGCCGGGGGTTTGATAGTTTTAACAGATGTTACCGAACTCAGGCGGCTGGAACAGCTTAGAAAGGAATTTGTTGCCAATGTGTCCCATGAACTGAAGACTCCTTTAACGTCTATTATAGGATATATTGATACCATTATTGACAATGATATAAAGGATGATACTACAATTAAAAGATTCTTAAGTATAATTAAGGATGAAGCTGATAGACTGTATTTATTAATTAAAGATTTACTTGACCTCTCCAAACTGGAGGCAAAAAGGGGAGAGGTCATATTGCAGCCTGGTGACCTTAATAAGATTGTTAAAAAGATTTACCTTATGTTACAGGAACAGGCTGAATCCAAAGATATTGATCTGAAACTGGATATTAAGGAAAAACTACCTTTCGTTTATCTGATTCCTGAACAGATTGAGCAGGTTTTAATTAATCTTGTTGATAATGGTATAAAGTATACTGAACCCGGTGGTCGGGTTATTTTAAGGGCATATGAAGAAAATAATAGAGTTGTTGTTGAAGTTGAGGATAATGGAATAGGAATACCTGAGGAAGATCAGGGGCGTATATTTGAGCGGTTTTACAGAGTGGATAAAGCCAGGTCCCGTTCCATGGGAGGAACCGGGATAGGGTTATCCATCGTTAAACACATAATAAAAAATCATGATAGTGAGATAAAGGTTGAAAGTGAGCCAGGTAAAGGGAGTCTATTCAGGTTTTATTTAAATAAAGTTAACTGATTTCTCTTAAGTCCACTCCGTGGTTTGCCGTCTTTTATATATGGTGGTCTTAACAGCTTTATTTATAAAATCTTAATATATTTTGTATCTGTGTTTAAACCCGTTCATTCTAATGGACGGGTTTTTTATTTGACTTAATTTTTGTATAAAGGATTTCGTTGCCATGTTTGTGGTTTTAATAATTTGATTCTTAATAATCTCTTAACATAACATTTACTCCGTGTTAACCAGATCGTAATATGCCTTTAACATTGTCGTGCTATGATTATAAGCGAACGATAAAATAAAACTGTAAGGGGGAAATTACTTAAATGTTTAATTCAAAGAATTTGATTGCTTTGCTGGTTATTGCATTGGTAACTTTATTGTCAGCCGGAGTATTAGCCTCTGATACTTTGTTTATTCAGGGCTCTTCTACCGTATTACCCATTGCTCAGAAAGCTGCGGAAGTTTATATGTCTAAACATGATGTTCATATTTCTGTGAGGGGTGGCGGTTCCGGTAATGGTATTGCTGCTTTAATTGATGGAGCTGTTGATATAGCAGACGCTTCCCGTTTTATTAAAAACAAAGAGGTAAGTGCAGCTATTGCCAATGGTATTTATCCTGTACCCCATAGAGTAGCCAAAGACTCTATTGCTGTAGTTGTTCACCCCGGTAACCCTGTATCTGACTTAACTGTAGAAGAGTTAAAGGGGATCTACACCGGTAAAATTACTAACTGGAAAGAGCTGGGTGGTAAAGATCAGGAAATAGTTGTTGTCTCCCGTGACTCCAGTTCTGGTACCTTTGCTGTATTTAATGACATTGCCAATGATGGAGAATTAAATAATGAGGCTTTAAGGGTTACCAGCAGGGCTCTGTTACAGGCTTCTAACGGTGAAGCAAGGGCTACAGTTGCTGATACTCCTGGTGCTATCGGTTATATCGGTCTGGGTTACTTAAATGATGATGTAAAAGCTGTAAAATTAAATGGTCATCTGCCAAGTGACTCTCAGTACATGATTGTTCGTCCCTTGTATATGTTTACAAATGGGTGGCCCAGAGGATTAACCAAGAAATTTATTGATTTTATCTTAAGCCCTGAAGGTCAGAAGATTGTTAAAGAAGTAGGTTATGTTCCTTTATACTAAAAGTAAGCCAGAATTAAAAACACACAACAAGAAGTCATATAAAAAACATTAAGTAAGAGTTAACATTACCAATTAGAATACCACCAGATAAGTTTATAATAATATAAGCAACAGTATATGTCATTAAAACAAAGGGGGGATAGTATCCCCCCTCTACAGTTACCTATAAAAAGTATTACAGGGGAGGATGTTATGTTGAACTGGAAAACTAAAGAGAAGTTAATTAAGGGAACCCTGTTTATTTTTGCTTTATCTTCAATTGTGTTTTTAACAGCAATTGTAATAACCCTTTTTAATGAAGGTTTGCCTATATTCAACGAAACAGGCATACTGGAATTTATCTTCGGGCGGGAATGGTATCCTTATTATGATGATTATGGAATTTTACCTTTGATTTGTGCTTCACTATTGGTTACTGTTGGAGCTATGGTGGTTTCGGTACCTCTGGGTATATCTTCTGCAATATTTATATCTTATATTTTACCTGATAAATTAAAAAATTATGTTAAACCAATTGTTGAGTTGCTGGCTGGGGTGCCATCAGTGGTTTATGGTCTTTTTGGTATGAAAATACTGGCTCCTTTTATTAGAGACTTATTTAATTTACCGACAGGTCTTAATGGCTTAACTGCTTCAATTATGCTGGGGATTATGGCTTTACCAACCATATCCAGTCTGGCTGAAGATGCCATATCTTCTGTTCCTAAAAGCTTTAGAAATGCTTCACTGGCCCTTGGTGGAACTAAATGGGAGACAATAAGCAAAGTTATTTTACCAACTGCTTCTTCCGGTATTGTAACAGCTGTTATTCTGGGAATGGGTCGAGCCATCGGGGAAACCATGACTGTCTTGATGGTTGCCGGTGGGGCTTCAGCTATGCCTGATAGTATTCTCAGGCCCCTGAGGCCGATGACAGCTAACATAGCAGCAGAGATGGGAGAGGCACCTGTTGGAAGTGAACACTACCATGCTCTATTTGGGATAGGTATAATTTTGTTTTTTATTACTTTACTTTTTAACATTATCGCCGATATTGCTTCCCAACGTTTTAAAGAGAAGGTGAGTGGATTATGAAAATTAATAAATTACAGTATCGTCATTTAAAACAGAAAATTGCCTTTTCTTTTTTTGGGTTAACTCTGTTTATAGCCCTTGGTATTTTGGCATTAATTATCTTATTTATATTTAAAAGGGGTTTAGCTGTTGTTAACTGGGAGTTTATTACCCAGATGCCCAGGAATGGAATGACTGAGGGTGGGATATTACCGGCTATCCTGGGTTCCTTTTATTTAGTATCAGGTGCAATTATATTTGCAGCTCCCCTTGGGGTTTTTGCAGCAATATAATATGACCGAATATGCTAAAAAAGGTAACAGGGTTGTTCGAATTATCAGGGTTGGTGTGAATAACCTGGCCGGGGTCCCTTCTGTTGTTTTTGGACTATTTGGTCTGGCTATTTTTGTAAAGTTATTCAACTTCGGTGTTTCCATTTTATCTGGGGCATTGACTCTGGGTATAGTTATATTGCCGACCATTATCAGGGCCTCTGAAGAAGCCCTGATGGCAGTACCTGATGAGTATAGAAAAGCTTCCCTGGCTATGGGAGCTACTAACTGGCAAACAATTAAAAATGTAGTTTTACCGGCTGCCATGCCCGGAATACTGACAGGTTGTATCCTTGGAATTGGTAGAGTTGCGGGGGAGACAGCACCCATTTTATTTACAGCAGCAACCTTCTTTTCAATGAGATTACCGGGATCTGTATTTGATGAAGTTATGGCCTTGCCATATCATATTTATGCTCTGGTTACAGCAGGGACATTCCCATCCAAACAGATACCTCTGGCTTATGGCACTGCAGTGGTATTACTGGCCCTGGTCCTGGTAATTAATTTAGTAGCTATAATATTAAGAATTAGATACAGGACAAAAATGAAAAAAAGCTGCTAGTGTTTAATAGGCCCTATCACGGGCCTATATTTTTTAAAATGGGGTGAATATAATGTTAAAATATCTAAGAAAGATATATCCAGACAATATTATCAGATGGATATTAGACTTTAGGCATAGTATTACTGCCAAAGCGGTTTTTATCATGTGGATTATTATTAGTATATCTTTATTTGCCCTGGGTTATATAATAAATGATTCAGTTTCGGAGCGAATTATTGAAGATACAAAAGAAAGGAATTTAGAGATTGCAAAGCTTCTAAAAAGAGAAGTAGATATTAGTATTAAACAGGCGGAAAAGCGGGTGAAGCTGATGTCTGAGAACTATAGTTTTCGTTCCAATGATCAGGTCCATCTGGTAGCCCGTAGAATTTTTGAAGATGAGTTACAACAATCGGATTATTTTGAATCAATATATTTTATCAGTAACAAGGATAAAGTAACAATTATTCCCCGTAAAAAAACATCAAATGAATTTAAAAACCTGGAGTGATATAAAGAAATAAAAAATTCCAGGAAAGCAACCTGGCTTTCTTTACATAAAAAAATAACTGGAAAAGGATATGCAATTACGGTGGCTGTTCCTGTTTTTGATTATAGTGATCAGTATACTGGGGTAATCTGTGCTGATATATCCATTGAATATTTAAAAGATATTATTAAATGGAAACTGGGAGAAACCGGTTATGTTTATATGATTGATAAGAATGGCAACATTATAGCACATCCCGAACATGATGACAACAATAAAAAGATAAATATGGGTAAATATTTTAATATTAACCATATTTATGAATCAAAGAAGGGAGATTTCAATTATTCAGTTGATAATGAAAAATTACTGGTTTCCTATGTAACCCTTGATAAGGTTGGAGCATTGCTGGCCCAGATTCCTGAAAAAGAAGCCTATATAGTTCAGGATTTGATTAAAAATAAAATAATTAAAGTAGGAATTTCTATACTAGTTGTGGTTATGGTCACCATATTTATACTGGTTAGTTTTTATTTAATCAGGCCGGTTTTAAAAATAAAAGATGAAATGCAAAAGGTATCCCGGGGCAACCTGAATGTTGAATTAACAATTAATCATAAAGATGAGCTGGGGATTCTGGCCGGGGCCTTTAAAAAGATGGTTGGCCAGATGAGACATATCATACAAAGTATTGATGATACTGCCAGGCAGGTTGAGAGTGCTTCCCAAGATATGAAAGAATCATCTAATATGATCAGTCAGGTTTCTGAACAGGTGGCTTCTTCTATTCAGGAAGTATCAAGTGGAGCCTATGAGCAGGCCAATAATGTTGAAGAAGTTGAAGAAAAAATAAAAAATCTCTCAGAGCAAATGGAAGAACTAGCTACTACAAATAAACTGGTGGAAGATTTATCATCTGAAATGGATATTGCCAGCATTCAGGGACAGGAAGAAATGACTAAAGTAAAAGAACAAATGGTTAATATTAATGATTCAATCAGTGAAGTAGCTATAAAAATAAAAAACCTGGAGCAGATATCCAGTGAAATAGATTCTATTCTTGAAATTATTAATGGAATTGCTGAACAGACCAACCTGCTGGCATTAAATGCAGCCATAGAAGCAGCCCGGGCTGGTGAGACCGGGAGGGGATTCAGTGTTGTTGCTGAAGAGATCAGGGAATTATCCGAAGAGTCAGCCCGTTCTTCGAGTAAAATAAGGAAATTAATTACCGATATCCACCGGGAAACCGATGAAGTCTCCCGGAAGATGAAAGAAGGGACCCGGCAGATAAAATATGGAGAAGAAGTTGTCCAGTCAGCCAACCAGGCCTTTATTAGAATTAGAGAATCAATTGAGGAAGTTACAGGAGGTATCAAACATTCCAGTACAAATGTCCAGACAGCAAAGGTCCAGAGTGAAGAGATTAGTAGACATATTAAAAGGATAGCGGATATTTCGGAAGAATTTTCTGCCAGTGCAGAAGAAGTTGCTGCTGCCAGTGAAGAGCAAACAGGCTCAATTGAGGAAATAAACAACAGATCAAGGAAATTGTTTCAAATGACCGAGGAATTAAATAAACTTATCAGGAATTTTCAAATTTAAAAATAGATAATAGTAATAAAAAATTGTCCTCTTAATATATTTGCTCTGGTTTACTTTTTGTTAACATTATTTTAACAAAGATGTAACAATAAATTAACTAATAATTGTTATACTAATAACGGATTAAAAGAATTATAGTAATTATATATTAAGGAGGGCAATAAATGAATTTAAAAAAGCTAACAGTATTATTATTGAGCTTAGTTTTAATAGTTGGACTGGCTGGTTGTGGTGGAGGAGGAACCAAACAGCAGGCTTATATTCAAATAAAAGGATCTGATACTGAGGTAAACCTGGTTCAGCACCTGGCAGAGGTATACATGGAGGGTTCAGATACAAAAATTTCGGTTACCGGAGGGGGATCCGGGACAGGTATTGCTGCCCTTATAAACAAAAAAGTTGATATTGCCAATGCTTCAAGAACGATGAAAGAATCAGAAATTAACCAGGCTGAGGAAAATGGTGTTGATCCTGTAAGAATTGTAATCGCTATGGATGGTCTTTCTGTTATTACTCATGAAAAAAATCCTGTAACTGAACTGACTGTTGAACAGATTGGAAAAATCTTTAAAGGTGAAATAACCAACTGGAAAGATGTTGGTGGTCCCGATCAGGAAATATCTCTTTACGGTAGGCAGAGTAATTCAGGAACGTTTGTATTTTTCAGGGATCATGTCCTTAAAGGTGATTATTCCCAGAATATGAAAAGGATGAATGGTAATGCCCAGATTGTTGAAGCCATCAAGGCTGATAATGCAGGAATTGGGTATGTTGGTGTTGGTTATGTAGTTGATGACAACGGTCATGAGATTGAAGGTGTTAACATTGTAAATGTTTCCAGGACAGAAAACGATCCGGCGGTTAGTCCTCTCAAGGCTGAAAATGTAAAAAATGGCAGCTATCCTCTGGCCAGGCCTTTAAACCAGTATGTAAATGGTAAACCTGAAGGAGCAGTTCTTGATTTTATTAAATTTGAGTTAAGTGAAGAAGGTCAGAAAATTGCTGTGGAAGAAGGTTTTTATCCTGTAAGCCCTGAATACCAGAAGCTAAACAAAAAGAATCTTGATTTTTAAATTAAACTGAATGAAGGGGAGGATTTAATTGCGCCGCTGGAAGGAGAAATTGATAGAACTGTTTTTTATGTTAAACGGATTAGTAGTAATTATTGCCCTGGTCAGTATTTTTTATTTACTGATAAAGAATAGCTGGCCGGCTATTCAGGAGCTGGGACTTAAATCCTTTTTCTCTTCAGCCAGATGGAATCCGACTTCTTATAATGAGCCTGGTTATGGCATTCTGGGGCAAATTCTGAGTACCCTGATGGTGACCCTGGGTTCCATGGTTATTTCTGTCCCCCTGGGAGTGGCTACTGCTGCTTATATATCAGAGGTAGCCAGTCCCCGGGCCAGAAGTATTCTTAAACCGGTAATAGAAATACTGGCAGGGATTCCTTCAGTTGTAATTGGGTTTTTAGGAATTGTATTACTGGGACCGGTAATTGCCAGTACTTTTGGATTAAGCAATGGATTAAATGCCCTGAACGGAGCTATTCTCCTGGCCATAATGTCGCTTCCAACTATAATAAGTCTATCGGAAGATGCCATTTCTTCTGTGCCCGATAAATTTAAAAGGGCCTCTCTGGGCCTGGGGGCTAATGACTGGCAAACCCTGACCAGGGTTACAATACCATCTTCACTATCAGGGGTTATTGCTGCTATAATGCTCGGGATGGGAAGGGCTATTGGTGAAACCATGACAGTGTTAATGGCTACCGGTAATGCCCCTGCCCTGCCGGGAGGCTTTTTTGATTCAGTGAGAACAATGACAGCTACAATTGCTATAGAGCTGGGTGAGGTCCCCTATAATTCTACCCATTATTATGCCCTGTTTATGGTGGGACTGGTCCTCTTCATTATGACCTTTATAGTAAATTTAGTTTCTGACATAATTCTTAACAAATACCAGGAGGTAGAGTAAATGTCAGAAGAGATGAAACAAAAGATGGGTTTCGGTATTTTACGGCTTTCAGGGATACTTGTATTATTAATCCTGGGAATAATAATATTTGATATAGTTTCAAAAGGGATCGGGGCCATTAGCTGGGAGTTTTTAACCCGGATGCCTGAAAACGGTATGACTGAAGGAGGAATATTTCCAGCCATTGTAGGGACCTTTTATGTTACTGTTATTACCGCTCTGGTTTCAGTTCCTTTAGGTATGTTTGCTGCTATATATTTAAATGAGTATGCCAGAAAAGGTATATTAACCAGGGTTATAAGAATGGCTATAAGGAATCTATCCGGTGTTCCTTCCATTGTTTTTGGTCTGTTTGGTGTTGCTCTCTTTGTACAGGGTATGGGATTTGGGACATCTATTTTATCAGCAGGATTGACCCTGGGTTTGATGACTTTACCGATAACTATTACAGCCAGTGAAGAGGCTTTAAAAACAGTCCCCCGTTCCTATCGTGAAGGGGCTCTGGCCCTGGGGGCTACCAAGTGGCAGAGTATTAAAACCAATGTTTTACCGGCTGCTATTCCGGGAATGTTAACAGGTTCCATCCTTGGTCTGGCCAGGGCTGCAGGTGAAACAGCTCCTATATTGTTTACCGGAGCTGCTTTTTTCCTGCCCTTTTTGCCTGACTCATTGTTTAGTCAGTTTATGGCTTTACCCTATCATTTATATATCCTGGCTACCCAGCACCATGCTATTGCAAAAGTTCGGCCCCTGGCATATGGTACAGCCATGGTTTTGATAACACTGGTGCTTGTCATCAATTTAGCAGCTATAATTATAAGGGCCAGGTTCAGAAAAAAATTTAAGAAAAAATGAAACAGGGAAGAAAGGGGTAATCAGTCATGTCCGGAAAATTGAAAATAGATGTACAGAACCTTGACTTTTATTATGGGGATTTTAAGGCCCTTAAGGATATTAATCTGCCTATTGAAGAGAATAAAGTTACGGCCCTGATTGGACCATCCGGGTGTGGTAAATCAACTTTTTTGAGGACTTTAAATAGAATGAATGATTTAATTGAAGGGGCCCGGGTAGAAGGAAAGGTTCTTCTGGATGGGGAAAATATATATAGTAAAGAAACTGATGTTGTTGAACTCAGGAAAAGGGTTGGTATGGTATTTCAGCAACCCAATCCTTTCCCAAAATCAATTTACGATAATATTGCCTATGGACCGCGGATTCATGGAATTAAAGACCGGGGAACCCTGGATCAGATTGTTGAGGAAAGTTTACGGGGGGCGGCTCTCTGGGATGAAGTAAAGGATAGACTTAACGAATCAGCCCTGGGTCTTTCAGGTGGGCAACAGCAACGCCTATGTATAGCCAGAGCCCTGGCAGTTAAACCTGAGGTGCTGTTAATGGATGAACCTGCTTCAGCTCTTGACCCTATTGCTACTGCCAGGATAGAAGAATTAATAGATGAACTGAAAGATAATTATACCATTGTTATTGTTACCCATAGTATGCAACAGGCGGCCAGAGTCTCTGATAAAACGGCCTTTTTCCTGATGGGTGAATTAGTAGAATTTGATGAGACAGACATTATTTTTGAAAACCCATCTGACCAGAGGACAGAGGACTATATTACCGGTCGTTTTGGATAATATTATAAAAGAGGGTGATTTTTGTGCGTAAAAGCTTTCATGAGTCTATTAAGGAATTAAAGAATGAAATGTTAAAAATGGGGAGTATGGTCGAAGAAGCTATCCATGATAGTGTTAAAGCCCTTAAAGAACAGGATTTAGACCTGGCCACCCAGGTGATGGATGGGGATGACAAAATAGATGATTTTGAGGTAGAACTGGAAGAGAGATGTACCAGGTTAATTGCCCTGCAACAGCCAGTTGCCAAAGATTTACGTACTATTATAGTGATCTCTAAACTGGCTACTGATTTAGAAAGAATTGGTGATCATGCCAGTAATATTGCCAGAATGGTCCATCAAATTGGAAAAGAACCTCTCATTAAACCCTTAATTGATATTCCCCGGATGACAGAAATTGTAACCAGGCGACTCCGGGAAAGCCTTGATGCCTTTGTTAATCTGGATATAGAGCTGGCCAAAAAGGTTGCCCGGGAGGATGAAGAGGTAGATATTCTTGATGAACAGATTTTAAGGGAGCTTTTAACCTTTATGATTGAGGATCCCTCCAAAATAAGGCAGGCTACTTCCCTTATGTTTGTAAGCAGATTTTTAGAAAGAATCGGAGACCACTCCACAAATATTTGTGAACGTGTTATTTATATGGTGAGTGGAGAAAGGAAAGCTTATTAGTTAAGGAATTGTTAATTTAATAAGGAAAAAAAGGATTATCGGGTAATACAACATACAACAAAATAAGTGCGATTGTAATTGCTATAAATTATAATTTTCATTTATTGATGTAATTATGATTATAAATAAGAGGGGCATGTTAAAACGTGCCCCTTTTATTTGTCTGGCTGGATTTACACAATTATTAACCTGACAACCCGTTCCCCGGATTTTTTGAATCTAGTTTAAAAAGTTAATAAAAATAAGAAAGAAGGCCAACAGTGATCTTCGCTCCGGCTACTGCAGATCCTCAGGTACCCACAGCAATCTTTCGACTACTATGGATACGTTCCGAACCTACAATAACCTTCGCCCGACCATGACAGATCCAACCTGAAGAAACGACCACTGACCTTCAGTCTAAGAGAGTGAAACTCAATGATAATTATATTTCAGTCTCAACACCTATAATGATCTCTCGACCATTATAGATGCCTACTGAACCTGCCATGATCTTGGCCCGACCATCCTGAATCGGTGACGAGCCCACCATAGTCTTCCAACTATGGCAGACCCTTGACGACCCAGGATGATCTGCGCTCCGGCCATTACAGATCCGACCAGGGACCTGTAATGACCTTTGCCCGACCAGCCCGGACCCACTATCAGGTGAGCCCGGACCGATCTGCGCTCAACCACTGTTGACCTTGCATTTAGTATTATAACCAGGAATTCAGATTATATACAAAAAAATTTTATTAATTTGATTCCAGTTATTTCCAGCTGGTTAATCCCGGGATTGTTTTTATTTTATCTTCGTCAAACCCCAGTTCGGCCAGTTCATTAATAACATTAGATTTACTGGAAGGTATGAATGTTTTGATAAAGTTTACATTCCCTCTGATCTTTATTTTTTCTAAAGCAGCCGGAATTAAAAGGGTTTCACCGGCAGCTATTCTGGTTTTCCGGTTATTATAGTGGATTTCACCAGTACCCTTTAAACACATCAATACTATAAATTTGTTTATAATAAAATCTATTTCATCCTTGACCTCAATGTATTCTGTTACAAAATAAGGACAGGCAGCTAAAAAGTCCCTGCGGTACTGGTCGGTGTTGACAGAAAGAGGTTTATAATTTACCAGACTCGAGTCGGTTTTAAAATTAATTACATCAAGGGCTTTTTCAATATGCAATGGTCGTGGGTTTCCATCCTGTCCAACCCGGTCCCAGTCATAGACACGGTAAGTTGTATCTGAATTTTGTTGTATTTCAGCCAGAAGGATACCCTCTTCAATGGCATGAATGGTTCCTGAAGGCATAAAAAATACATCTCCCTTTTTTACTGGTACCCGGTTAAGATATTTCTCTATTTCACCTCTTTTTATAGCTTTAGCCAGTTGTTCTTTTGTAGTTCCAGGCTTTAGTCCATAAACGAGTCTGGCCCCTGGTCTGGCATCAATTATATACCACATTTCTGTTTTCCCGGAATCATTTTCAACACGGTGGGCATAATCATTGTCTGGATGGACCTGGACTGAAAGTTTTTTTTCAGCATCCAGTAATTTAATCAAAAGGGGAAATCTTTCCTGACATATATCTACCAGTTTTTCTCCCGTTATCTTGTCTCCATAGGTATTAATAATGTCAGGGAGAGACTGGCCTTTTAAAGACCCATTGGCCACAATACTTGTTCCGTTGGGATGAGCAGCAACTTCCCAGCTTTCACCGATGTTTTGATCGGGGAGGTCCCGGTTAAAAACATCTTTTAATTTCCGGCCTCCCCAGATTTTGCTTTTGTAAACTGGTTTGAATTTTAGGGGGTACAGTTCCATTTTTATTCACCTCACTGTATTTATTATTATTTTATCTGAATAAATCTTGTCTGACCAAAATGTTATTTCTATAAAAAGGACTATAAACCCTCTAATTAAATTCAGATTATATGCTTTGTTAATCTTTTATAACCCAAAAAAACTTTGATGCCAGGTAACCGATATGTTAAAATTAATAGGGGTTGAGGGGGTGTAAAAAATTATAAAAAAATTTGTTTCATATTATAGAAACCATATAAAACTTTTTTTAGTTGACATTACCTGTGCCTTTTTAATGTCAGGTCTGGACCTTGTGTTTCCTGCAGTTATGAGAAACATGATAGATCACTATATACCCCAGAAAAATATTCAGCTAATGGTGAAATCATCTGTTCTTTTACTTGTTCTTTATCTTCTGAGGTACTTACTTCAGTATATAGTCCATTTCTGGGGCCATGTTGTCGGAATTAGAATGGAAACTGATATGCGTTAAGAGCTTTTTGAACATCTGCAGACCCTTTCTTTCCGGTTCTATGATAATAACAGGGTTGGTTATTTAATGTCTCGTGTTGTCAATGATTTAAATAATATATCAGAATTAGCTCACCATGGACCTGAAGATTTGTTTATTTCGGGCATTCTATTAATAGGTTCCTTTATAATAATGTTAGGAATGAATTTTAAATTAGCTTTATTTACATTTGCTATGATACCGTTGATGTTTATCTTTTCCCTGAAACTCGGTAACAGGATGCATCAGGCTTTCCGTGATATCAGAGAGAAGATAGCAGAGGTTAACTCCCAGATAGAAGACAGTTTGAGCGGGATCAGGGTTGTCAAGTCTTTTACCAATGAAGAGCTGGAAATGGAAAAATTTGATTACGGTAATGAGAGGTTTCGGCGCTCCCGTGAAATGGCCATGAAGACCATGGCCCAGTTTTTTTCGGGGATAAATTTTTTCAGTAACATGATAACCCTGACTACCCTGGCGGCAGGTGGATACTATATATACCGGGGCCAGTTGTCGGCAGGAGAGCTGGTAGCTTTTTTATTTTATGTTAACATGTTTATGCAGCCTGTTCGCCGTCTTGTTCATTTTAATGAACAATTTCAGCGGGGGATGGCCGGTTTTAAAAGGTTTTTAGAGCTCCTGGCAGTTGAACCCGAGATTAAAGATAGGGAAGGAGCCAGGACTTTGAAAGTTAGAAATGGCCATATTGAATATAGAAATGTCAGTTTTAGCTATGATAATCATAAAAAGGTCTTGAATAATATAAATCTAGAAGTTAAACCGGGGCAAACAGTTGCCTTTGTAGGTCCATCAGGGGCCGGAAAAACAACCCTCTGCAATCTACTGCCCCGTTTTTATGAAATTGATGGAGGACAGATATTTATTGATAATATCAATATAAAGGATGTGACGTTATCTTCTTTGAGGAAGAATATAGGAATTGTCCAGCAGGATGTCTTCCTTTTTAATGGGACAATAAGGGATAATATTAGATATGGGAAAATAGATGCTTCAGATAAAGAAATAATAGAGGCTGCTAAAAAGGCAAACGCCCATGAGTTTATAATCAATCTTGAAAATGGTTATGATACCGAAGTCGGTGAAAGGGGAGTTAAATTATCAGGTGGCCAAAAGCAGAGGATTTCTATTGCCCGTAGTTTCCTTAAAAACCCGCCTATTCTAATCCTGGATGAAGCGACATCTTCTCTTGATAATGAGAGTGAAAAGATTGTCCAGGCTTCTCTGGAGCGCCTTTCCCGTGATAGAACGACCCTGGTTATAGCCCATCGCTTATCTACAATAATTAATGCTGATAAAATATTTGTATTAACCGACCAGGGAATTGTAGAAGAAGGTAGGCATTCTGAATTGATTAAAAAGAAAAATGGTATATACCGGAAGTTATTCTTGAGTCAGTTTTCAGATTTGAATAATATGCAGGAAGCTCTTGGTTAGGTTTTTTGACATCGGGTTAAAAGTTTGTTACAATAACTAATGCATGTTACTACCAATGATATAAAAGGTTTGGAGAATTACTTCTCTAAACCTTTTTTTTATGCCCGGAAATGGGAATAAATATAAGGTTAACAAGTTGTATAAGGAGGTTTAAAGATGGCAAAAATTCAAGTTAAAAACCTGTATAAAATATTCGGCCCAAAGCCCCATAGAGTCTTTCCTCTCCTGGAAAAAGGACTATCAAAAGAGGAAATCCTTGAAAAAACGGGCCACACTATTGCTGTAAATAATGCCAGTTTTTCTGTGGAAAAAGGTGAAATATTTGTAGTCATGGGATTATCGGGGAGTGGCAAATCAACCCTGGTCAGGTGTATTAACCGTTTAATTGAGCCAACGAGAGGTCAGATTATAGTTGATGAAGATGAGGTAACCGGTGCTGATATGGAAAAATTACGTGAAATAAGAAGACATAAAATAGGAATGGTCTTTCAGCATTTTGCTCTCTTTCCTCATCGGACTGTTTTAGAAAATGTGGAATATGGTCTAGAAGTTCAGGGTGTTCCTGAAGAGGAAAGGAGAGAACAGTCATTAAAAGCCCTTGTTCAGGTGGGACTGGAAGAATGGGCTTCCTATAATCCTGGTGATTTGAGTGGGGGTATGCAGCAGAGGGTTGGACTGGCCCGGGCCCTGGCTACCGATCCGGATATTCTTTTGATGGATGAAGCTTTTAGTGCCCTTGACCCCCTGATAAGACGGGATATGCAAAATGAACTCCTGGACTTACAGGCCAAACTCCATAAAACAATAGTATTTATTACCCATGACCTCGATGAAGCTCTGAGAATGGGTGATAGAATTGCCATTATGAAAGATGGCCAGATAGTCCAGACTGGAAGTCCAGAAGAGATTCTCTCTGAGCCTGCCAATGATTATGTGGCCAATTTTGTCAGGGATGTAAATAAGTTAAAGGTATTAAAAGCTGAGGATGTGATGATCAGACCTGATGCCCTGATTCATGCTCAGGATGGGCCCAGAATGGCCCTGAGGATTATGGATGAAGAGGGTTTTAACAGTGTTTATGTTGTTGACCATGACAAACGTGTAGTGGGCATAATTGAAGATGATAAAGCCCTTGAAGCCCGGAAAAAGGGAGAGACTAATTTAAAAGATTATCTGATAACTGATTTTCCTAAAGCCACTCCGGATACACCACTTACTGAGCTTCTGCCAATAGCTTCAGAAACTAAATATCCTGTTGCTGTCGTAAATGATGATAATCGTTTAACTGGAATAATAGTCAGGATTTCAGTCTTATCTGCCCTGGCAGAAGGAGGGGAAGAAGATGTTTAGAATACCAGTTGGAAATCTCTTTGAACAGGTGGTAGAGTGGTTAAGTGAAAATGCTACCATAATATTTGATGTTATCTCAGCCATTATAGATTTTTTCGTAGTAAATATTCAGAACCTGTTGTTTGTGGTACATCCTGTGGCAATAATTATTATCCTGGCAGCTCTGGCCTGGTATTTAGCCGGTCGGGGAGTAGCCATATTTACTATAGCTGGCTTTTTGATGATAATGGGCATGGACCTCTGGACCCAGACAATAGAAACCCTGTCCATGATTTTAACATCGGGGATAGTAGCTTTAAGTGTCGGGGTTTTAATGGGTATCCTGGCTGCCAGAAATGATTATGTGGATAGAATCATAAGACCAGTTCTGGATTTTATGCAGACCATGCCGAGTTTTGTCTACCTCATACCTGCGGTAATCTTTTTTGGCATGGAGATGGTTCCCGGAGTGATTGCTACAGTTATTTTCTCTATGCCACCTGCTATCAGGTTAACAAATCTTGGTATCAGGCAGGTTGATAAAGAGGTTATTGAAGCTGCGAGGGCCTTTGGATCGACCCCGAAGCAGATACTCTTCAAAGTCCAGTTACCACTGGCGGTACCAACAATAATGGCTGGAATTAACCAGACGATTATGCTATCACTATCTATGGTTGTAATTGCCTCAATGATTGGAGCCGGTGGTTTAGGTGGAATTGTATTAAGGGGTATTACCCAGCTGAAAATAGGTCTGGGATTTGAAGGTGGTCTTGCCGTTGTTATTCTGGCTATATTTCTTGATAGATTAACCCAGAGTTTAAAAGAACTATAAGGGAGTTAAAAAAAACGATAAGAACATAAGGAGGTATAAGAAATGTTTAAAAAAAGATTATTGATTTTTATTGCTATAAGTCTTAGCTTACTTCTATTAATTAGTGGGTGTACCAGTAAACCCGGGAAGACAAAAATTAAGTTAGGTTATGTAAACTGGGCAGAAGGAATAGCGATGACCCATCTGGCCAAAGTAATTATAGAAGATGAATTGGGGTATGAAGTCCAAACTGTGATGGCCGATGTTGGACCTATTTTTCAGGGGATGGCCAGTGGTAATATTGATGCCTTTATGGATGTCTGGCTTCCGGTAACCCATGGTGAATATGTAAATAAACTCGAAGATGATATTATCCGACTTGGAAAGAATTTTACCGGTGCCAGAATCGGACTGGTTGTCCCGACCTATGTTGAAATAGATTCAATTGAAGATCTGAACCAGTATAAGGACAAATTTGACGGGAAGATAATTGGAATTGATGCCGGGGCCGGTATTATGCAAAAAACCAGAAAAGCTATAGAGGAATATGGACTTGAGCTGGAATTAATTGAAGGTAGTGGTCCGGCCATGGCAGCTGCTCTGAAAAAGGCCATTGATAATGGGGAATGGATAGTTGTTACCGGGTGGCAACCCCACTGGAAGTTTGCCCGCTTTGACCTGAAGTTTTTGAAAGACCCCAGAGGTGTTTATGGCCAGGCCGAAAATTTATATACCTATACCCGGACTGGCTTTGAGGAAGATGCCCCCGGGGTTGCTAATTTCCTTGAGAACTTCTCCATGAGCAGTAAACAGTTAGGAAGTTTAATGGGAATAATAGCTGATGGTAAAAAACCGGTCACAGCAGCCCGGGAATGGATAAAAAATAATAGAGAAGTAGTTGATGGCTGGTTAAATAAGTAGTAATACCTTTATAATAAGTTTTCTTTTAAATAAAATATTATTAACAGGCAAGGTCAGATGAAATTATTTAAAACTTTACTAAAAAGTGTAAATATATCAGGGGGATTGCTGGTTTTACAGCAATCCCCCGATTTTTTACCATTAATTTTTAAATTTTTTTAATGAAAAGAAGGAATTTTTTAATTAAAAGAGAATATAAAAAAGTAAAAGAATAATGCAAACGTTATACTAACTTCGGGGAGGTTTATTAATGGAAGGAAAGAAACCTAAAGTTGCTTATTTTTGTATGGAATTTGGTCTACATGAAGATTTAAGGATTTATGCTGGTGGGTTGGGAATACTGGCCGGAGATATTCTGAAAGCAGCCAGGGAACTCGATGTACCAATGGTTGGAGTTGGGATACTATGGAGACAGGGTTATACACGACAGTTAATAGGAGAAGATGGCAGGCCATATGATTCTTATCCGACTAATGACTACATATACGATCTGGTAGAGGATACTGGTGTCAAGGTAAAGGTAAAAGTCAGGGATGATGATATTTATTGTAAGGTCTGGAAAGTTGACCGTTATGATAATGTGCCTCTTTATCTCCTGGATACAAATTTGCCTGAAAACAAAAATAAATGGATTACAGGGCAGCTCTATGGCTGGTTTGAAGAAGAAAGGATTGCCCAGGAAATTGTCCTGGGGATCGGTGGAGTCCGGGCTTTACGTAAACTGGGGATAGATGTAGATCTCTACCACTTCAATGATGGTCATCCGGTTCTGGCCGGTACCGAGTTGATTAATGAAAAAATGGCTAAAGGTATGAGCTTTGATGAGGCCCTGGAAGAAACCCGGAAGGAAGTTATTTTTACCACCCATACCCCTGTTAAAGAGGGGAATGAGTCCCACGGGCTTGAAGTAATGAAATACATGGGTGCCTTTAATGGTCTAACTCTGGATCAGATGATTAAAATTGGAGATAGCCCCTTTAACATGACTGTTGCCGGGCTGCGTTTATCAAGGATAGCAAACGGTGTTTCTGAACTGCACGGGAAAACAGCACGGAAAATGTGGTCCTATGTGGATAATAAAGCCCCGATTGTTTCCATAACTAACGGGGTTCACCGTAAATCGTGGGTCGATGACAGGATTGTAAAAGCCTATGAAAATGGTGAGGATTTATTAAAACCTCATCAGGAAATTAAGTCAGAACTAATTGACTTCGTAGAAGAGAAAACAGGAACCCGTTTAAATCCTGAAGCTCTTCTCATTGGGTTTGCCCGACGGGCAGCACCATATAAGAGGGGGAACTTAATATTCAGGAAACCTGAGGTTATCCGTCCATACCTGGAAGAAGGTAAAATTCAGATAATATTCTCCGGTAAGGCTCATCCCCTCGATGATGTCGGTAAAGGTATTATAGCTGATCTGGTGAAGATGAGTGAGAAATACCCCAACAGTGTTGTTTTCCTTGAAGATTATAATATTGAAATAGGAAGAATGCTTACCAGGGGTGTGGATGTCTGGTTAAATAACCCGAGACGTCCTCTGGAAGCCAGTGGTACATCCGGAATGAAGGCAGCCATGAATGGAGCTTTAAATCTAAGTACTCTTGACGGCTGGTGGCCTGAAGCCTGTGAACATGGGGTAAATGGCTGGCAGCTCGGTGATGGTTATGAAGGAGAAGACCAGGATCAGCATGATCTTGATGCCCTATACAATGTTCTATTAAAAGAAGTAGTCCCCACTTATTATGATAATAAGGAAAAATGGGCCCAGATGATGAGGGCCAGTATAGAATCAACCTATGATAAATTCTCTGCTCAAAGGATGGTAAGCAGGTATTATGATGAAATGTACCAAAACTAACAAAAGTTCCCTCCCAAAGCCATCAGTATCACCTGATGGCTTTTTTTTAACTTAATTTTAAATTTTTTAGGTGGAGTGTCTGTGGTTTACGGTTCCTGCTTTAAATTTAATAATTTATATTACCTATCTTGAGCTACTTAGTTAATTTTACGAATATATATTTTTAAAAGATAATATTATGGATACTGGGTAGATAAAAACTAAAATGTGAAATTTTTTTATTCATCATCTGGCTTTAAAGGTTGAATAATAGCTTAAACTAAAAAAGGGTGATATATTATGAATCAGAAACTGTATCGGTCCCGCCGGGATAATATCATTGCCGGAATTTGTGGGGGTATATCTGATTATTTTGGTATAGATTCCACCCTGGTCCGGATTTTGTTTTTATTACTCATTATTATTGGTAACTGGAGGCTTGTTGTCTTATTTTATATAATAGGCTGGGTAATAATTCCGTTAAAACCGTCAGGTGCTCTGGATGATGGGGTGAATAAAGGTAATACCAGTAAAAAAGGTAATTTAAATAATAATAATCAACCTGCCAGGCGGAAATTGATTGGGTATTTCTTGATTATAACTGGTTGTATTTTTTTAATCGATATCTGGCTCCCCAGGATATACTGGGATTATTTCTGGCCTGTTTTGATAATTTTAACCGGGTTAGCTCTGGTGGTTAAGGGGGTAAGAGAGAGTGAATAATACTACCCGCTCTCAGGTCTTGATTGGGGTTTTATTAATAATTGTCGGGGTTTTACTCTTTTTTAATACTATAGGTTATATAGACCGGGGTTTATGGCAGCTTTTATTTAAAATGTGGCCCCTTTTCCTGATTCTTATAGGCCTTAACCTTATCCTGAATGATACCTCTATCTGGTGGCTGGTACCGGTCCTGGCAGTAATTATAGTGCTATCAATAGTTATTGCTGCTCAGGAGGGTTATCTAGATATACCGGATGACTTTGAATTTTCTTATTATAAGTCCTCAAATCAGGAGTTTCATAAAGATACCCGTTTACTGAGGAAGATCAAATTAGATGTTAATTTAGGCCTGGGCAGGTTTTATCTTGATTCTTTGCATAAGGATGATATGTTATACAGTTTACACTCTAGGAGTTTAACCGGTAGACCGGGGGTAGTATACATCAATAAAGGGTCAACAGGTCATGTAAAATTAGGAGGAACCAGGGGTTTAAAGCGTTTATCCGGTATAGTTGGTGACTGGGGGCTTAAAATTAATCCCGGTCTACCCCTTGATGTAGAGATAAATGCAATTATGGGGAAACTGGTCCTGGATTTCAGGGGATTAAATCTAAATGAATTACAGCTGGATACATGGTCAGGGGTTCATTTTATCTACCCTGGAAATAATAACTGTAATCTTAATATAAGGTCAGGAGTGGGAACTGTAATTCTATATATTCCTGAAAATACAGCCATTAAGATAAAAACTGAAGGGTTATTAAATAAACATAATTTCTTGAGAGCTGGATTAATAAATGTAGGGGAGGGTATTTTCCAGTCTCCTAATTTTGAGAAGGCCCCCGTTAAAATTAATGTTGTGCTCAGCTCTACTATCGGAAAATTTAATGTAAAGTATTATTAAAGTATATATTTTTATTGATAACACCCTCTAAGTTGTTTTTTTATTTTCCCATTAATTACATTAGATATTCATGACTTACTTATGTTATAATAATGGCAAAAGTGACTTTAGGGGGTGTTCTAGTGAGGTTATTAAAGTCACGGTCTTTAAATATATTATTAATATTAATTTTGACTTTAAATTTTCTTCTGGTTAATTTTATTGTCTCACCAAGAGTGGAGGCAGGCTTTCTGGACGAACATAAAGGGAGCCTTATAACCATTTTAAAAGGGATTGTTATGGTCTGGCTAATAAATATAATGACAGGGTATTCTGATGGGGACAGTGGTAATGAAAATATTATCACATCTTTTATTAAAAACGGACTCAATCCATCTTCAGATGAAACTGAAGATGGTAACAGTGATACCAGCAAGGAAGAAGTCAATCAGAAGGCAACTGAACCTGGGACAGGAGATAGTAAAGTAGTTATTAACGGTTCAGAAAAGGTTCTTAATGTCAGGGAAACTAAATTATTGAGGCTGGTAAATAACTACAGGAAGGAAAAAGGCCTTGGTTTATTAAGGGTAGACAAAAAGCTGGTGAAACTGGCCCGCTTGAAAGCCCGTGATATGATGGAGAATGATTATTTTGAGCATAATTCTCCGGTTTACGGGAGTCCCTTCAATATGATGAAAGAGGCCGGGGTCGATTATAGCCTGGCTGGTGAGAACCTGGCTAAATCCGATAACGTAGAAGAAGCCTTTATTAACCTTATTAATAGTCCTGAGCATAAAGATAATATTTTAAAGGAGAGATTTGATAATACGGGAATTGGTGTCATAGAGAGTCCTTCCGGAAAATTAATTATTGTACAATTATTTATTGATACTACTAATCCGGCAGAATAAGGAGGGTTTAACCTCCTTATTTTTTTATGTTCAGGAGAATTTAGGTAAAGGTGGATTAGAGATAAGTTTACTATTTTTTTTGTTAAATTATCACACCTCCTGGTGTAAGACCATAATATATATACAAGAAGGTAGTAAAGAGGGGGGTCCCCGGTTGTATACATTAATAATACTCGTGGTTATAATTACCGGGTATACTATGGGGTTTATTTTTCTTATTAAAAATAAGAGCAAGACCCGGAGCCCTACTTTGTATAGAAGTGCAAAGAAGAAGACCCGGGGGATTGGCTATAAATCTGATGGAGGTGAGGAGTTTGGCACAGTTAAAGGAAGAGATAGAAATGACCAGGGAACCGGTTAAACTGCCGGTTGTAGTCGGGGAAAATATAGGCCAGAAGGTTTTAATGTTTCAGATACAGCTACCGGTAAAAGCCCAATACATAAATGATGTTAAAACGGAGATAGTTAACCTGGAGACGAAGGTTATAAAAGACAGGGTCATGGTCAACGGGTATGTAGATACTGTAGTCCTGTTTGTTGGAGAAGATAAGGCTATTCATCGGAGTAGTAACTCAACTGGTTTTAATTTATTTACCCCTGTTCCAGGGGCCAGGCCAGGTATGAATTTATTTGTTGAGCCTGAAATAGAACAAATAGAGTCAGAACTAACAGAAGATAGAAAGGTGATAGAACAGAAGTTAGTCGTTCAATTTTTTATAAAGGTTTTAAAAAGAGAGGAATTTTACTTAAAAACCGGCCAGGGGCCCCTTGTCAGGACCGAAAGAATTGTAGGGGAGACCCAGCATCAACTGGACTTAAAAAATAAATCTAAACTGGCTGTTAAGCTTAATAAATTACTTGATTTAGATACCCGGTTACAGGGATTAGAGTACAAAATAAAGGATAATAGAATCCTTATCCAGGGAACTGTAAAAAGTGATCTCTATTATATGGGGGAAGATGGTATTAAACACCATCAGGAGGTGAGTATCCCCTTTAATGAAAATATAAATTTTGCTGGAGCCGAACAGGGAATGACTGCAGATATTGAATACAATATACTACATGCTGATACCATCAAAGGCGAAGAAAACCAGGAGATAACTGAGGTTATCATTCTGGAATTTAATATAATGGTACTGGAACAGGTGCAGTTAAAAATACCTACTGGTGATGGACCTCTGGTTATGGTCTCAGAGGTTATTGGTGAAAATACCGGTGAATTATTAAAGCAACTTGAAATTCCAATCCAGAATAAAATAAGAAAAATAAGCAGGGTGGATCCTACTATAATAGCTCTTAAAGGGGTATTAATTGAAGACAGAATTGTAGCTCATGGTGAAATTAAATTATTTATATATTATATCGGTAATGATGGAATCGAATATATCAAAACAGTAACCTCTCCCTTTAATACCCTGATCAATCTGGCCGGGACGAGAACAGGGATGGAAAGCGAACTGGAAGCAAATACAGCTTACATAGATTATCATTTTAATCCATCAAAGGGGATAATAAATTGTAAAATAATAATAGAAGTATTTGCCAAGGTATTTGAAAAGATACAGTTTAACATTGTCGAAGAAAAGGAGGCCTAGAGGTTGTTGTATTCAAAGCTTTCCCGGTCCAGGACTTCAGCAGTATCACCGTTATACAGGTTGAAAAGAATTCTATCTTTATAAAAATACCTGGTGGTTATGGTAAATAACTGGAAGTAGTTTTTGATTATTTCTCCCACCATGATAACTTCATAACCGCGGTATTTAATTAAATCAACCCTTGTATTGAAAACAAGTATCGCTATTTCTTCCTGATTAAAATCATAATCTTTATCTATGTTTAAAAGTCTTAGTTTATTTAATAATTGTTGTTTTTCCCGGTAGGTATAAAGTTCAAAGTTGATAGATTCACTGTTAAAAGGAGAGTTTCCCTGCTCAAGGCGGTTTAGATTTAGGGGGATATATTGTATTGGAGGGTATTTGAATATTTCTTTAGGATATCCAAAGGGCATATAATTAACCTCCCTTAATAATTTATCATAAATTCGACTCTAAATATATATATATTAATTAGGGTCCTTGCATTATTCACATTTTGGGTGTAAATGCATATATTATAATTGATTATAAATATATGGAAAGGAGGAGTTATTTTGGCAATTAATTTTGATGAGGAATTAGTAAGAGTAGAATATGTAATTGGTGAAGATACAATAACCGAGACCATTACAGGAAGAATTGAGGTTCCAGCTGAAAAACCGGATATTTTAAGAATCATCGATGTAAAAGCTAATTTAATGGATGTTGAAGCTGATATTGAAGACGGTGGGGTTAATATAACAGGAAATATTGAAGCCGGTGTCATCTACGTAGCTGATGTTGAAGAACCATATTTACCACAGCCTGTATATTTCACCGAAGGCCAGTTTGGTTTTACTAATTTCGTCGACTTTCCTGAAGCAGAGCCAGGGATGAATGTATTTACTGACCTTAATATTAGACGGGTATCCTATGATCTTATAGATGAAAGAACTATTGAAATAACCGTAGTTTTAACCAAGTTTGTTAAGGTTACCGAATACCGCCAGATCCGAGTTATAACAGATATTACCGGAATACCGGAAGAAAATATTACTGAAGAATTACTTAGAATAGAAGATGTTATTGGTGAAAATACTGTAACTGCTGTTATTACCGGTCAGGTAGAATTACCACCGGGCAAACCACCTATTCAGAGGATATTGAATGCCACGGCGGACCTTGGTGAAGTGACTGCGGAAGTGACTGAAGAAGGGGTAGTAGTAGACGGTAATATTGAAGCCGGTGTTCTCTATGTAGCCGATGTTCCTGAAGGCGAATTCCAGCAGCCTGTTCATTTCCTTGAAGGGGAATTTAACTTCACGCAGGCCATTGATGTTCCCGGTGCCGAACAGGGTATGACGGTGTTCCCCAGCTTAAATATTCTCAGGGTTTCCTATGATTTTATTGATGAAGATACCGTTGAAGTTGATGTTGTTATCCAGTTCTTTGTAAAAGTAACAGAGCCCAAACAGGTAACTGTTATAACTGATATCGTCAGTGACCGGGTAGAGGTTGAAAGGGAACTATTAAGGGTTGAAGATGTTATCGGGGAGCAGACTGTCCATGAAACTATTACCGGTAGGATAAATATTCCGGCCGCTAAACCAGATATTGAAAGGATTCTTGAAGCCAATGCCAGGGTGATAGAAGCCAATGCCATGGCTGAAACCGGTGGGGTTATGATTGAAGGAACAATTCAGGGAGAACTCCTTTATGTGGCCGATGTACCTGAAGATGAATTCCAGCAGCCGGTTCACTTTGTAGAAGGTACCTTTAATTTTGATAACTTTGTGGATGTTGCCGGAACAGAACCTGCCAATAATGTTTACAGTGAAGTAACGGTTCAGCGGGTAAGTTTTGATGTCTTAAATGCCAGGACTGCAGAAATTACAGCTGTATTACGCAAGTTTGTTAAGGTTACCGAATTTGTTCAACTGGAGATTATTACAGACCTGGTTGTGGTCTCTCCAGCGGTTGAAGATGAATGCCCACCATCCTATGTTGTATATGTTGTTCAACCCGGTGATACCCTGTATAAAATAGCTAGACGTTACCGGACTACTGTTGAAGCATTACTGGAGGCTAATCCAGGTATTGACCCACACAATTTACAGATCGGGCAGAAGATCTGTATCCCCAGAGGAATAATCGATGCCAGAGGTTAGAAGAAGCCGAGAACTGTAGGATATACCTGCAGTTCTTTTTTTTTGCTTAAATTTTCTGGTGATATCAATTGGAAGACAAAGGACTGGCAAGTTCTTTCACACTGTCTCTAAATTTAAGACATCCCAGATTCACAACACGCTATTCCAACTGCATATATTAATATAAGTTTAAGGGGGTGGAGAATTTGTCTGAACAAAATAGCAAAAACAAAGATAAAACCAGAATTAATATAAAACCCCAGAAGGTTAAAAGAATAATAAGGATAAAGAAAAAATGAGGAGAAAGGAGGTCAGGATATGCCCCAACAACAGCTAACAGTTAGTGAAGAACTGGCCCGCCGGGTTGTTGATTTTGAGGTAGTTAGAAATGTAGGTATTCCTTCAGAGTTACCCCCGGCAGAAAGGGTTGTCAGTGCCAATGCCCGGCTTGAAATAACTGAAGCAACAGCCGGACAGGGGAATGTTGTTATAAATGGAATTATCAGGTCTACTATTTTTTATGCCTCTGCAGAAGACCCTTCAAATGTTGTCAGTATCAGGCGTAATTTTAATTTTACCGAACGGGTAAACATTCCCGGGGCCAGGCCCGGGGCTGAAGTAAATGTTGATGCCAGTATTGGAGACATTGATTTCTATGTAATTAACAATAGATTGCTGGGAATAGAATTTGTAGTTGTTGCTGACCTGGAAATAACCGTTCCCGAGACAGTACCGGTTGTAGAAGAACCGGAAGAGGTCGAATTCAGGCGTCGTCGAATCAGGATAAGAAGAACCATTGTTGAAAGGAACTTTGTTAGAGAGTTGACTTCTGTTGAAAGGTTACCGTCCGATGCTGAAGATATAAGGAGAATTATTGATGTCGAGTCTACTATTCAATTAATAGATATTATAACCGGAAATAACCGGGTAACCATCAGGGGAGTGGTTAATAACCGTATTTTATATGTGAACAGGCAGGGACAGCTGGAGTTTTTCTCTATTTCATTCCCGGTTACTGAAACCTTTACATTAAGAGGGGTTGATCCCGGGGATGAGGCTTTTGTAGACACTGTTATCAGGAGTGAGGAAGCAAGTCTTGTCGACAACAGGAGGATAAGATTTAATATTACAGCCCTGTTTAATATCTTGGTAGTCAGGGAAGAAGAGGTTACAGTCCCGGTCGGGGTTATTACCCCAGGGGTTTTTCCGGAAAGGAGAACTGTTATCGTTGACAGGGTTGTTGCTGAAGAAAGAACCAGGGTTTTAGCCCGGGACCAGGTCACTGTTCCAGAAGGGAACCCTGACATTGACCGGGTTATTAGAGCAACCGGTCAATTCATTGGTGGTACTGTCAGTGCTGAAACCGCCAGTGGAGGGGTTTTTGTGGATGGTGAAATTGCTGTTAATATTCTTTATGTGGCTGACCTACCGCAGCAACCTGTTTACTTTACCTCGACAGTTATAGACCTCAATACCTTTATAAATATAGAGGGAGTAACTGCTGATATGGATGCAGTGGTAGATGCAGAAGTTGTCCGGGTTTCTGCCAGCAGGGTCAGTGCCAGACAGATTAATGTACGGGTAGTGGTTGAACTTAACCTGGTTGTGACAGAAAGAGTCAGAATACCCCTTGTTATCAGGGTTGGAGAAGAGCCGGCTGACGAAGAAGGTTTTATTACCTATACGGTTCAACCTGGAGATACCCTGTTTTTAATTTCCAGGAGGTATGGTGTATCTATTGCGAGACTGGTTGAAATTAATAATATTGCCGATCCCGATAATCTCAGGGTAGGCCAGCAATTATTAATTCCGGCAGGTTGATTATTTTTAAACACAACCTTTTTTCAGGTGATTTATACCTGGAATAAAGGGTTGTGTTTTTTTATTTATTTCATATTAATTAAATGTTTTTTAGGAATAATAGATAATTGAGGTGGTTTATATACATGAAGATATTTAAATATTTGCTTATTTTTGTACCCGTCAGCTGGGGTACTTATTTTTTAAGGGGTAATTCCCTGGGTACATTTATAACTTCAGCGCTGGCCATTGTTCCCCTGGCATTTATTATATCCAGGAAGACGGACAGGCTAAGGTCATATCTGGGGAGTAGCTGGGGAGGGTTAATAAATGTAACCTTTGGTAATGCCACCGAATTAATAATATCCCTTTATGCCATAATTGACAGGTTGTTAAATGTAGTCAAGGCCAATATAACGGGATCTATTGTCATGAATCTCCTGCTTGTTTTAGGACTAAGCTTTTTTACCGGCGGTCTGAAACATAGAAAACAGACCTTTGACAAAGTCCTGGCCATAGCCAATGGCACAATGCTTATGCTGGCCGTTATTGGAATGCTAATCCCTGCTATTTTTTATTTTGCTTCTCCGAATATAAAGACCCTTGTTCTTGGAAAGTTAAGTTTAGGGGTGGGGGCAGTACTTTTTGTTACCTATATGGCCAGTCTTTACTATACCCTGGTAATTCATGAAAATGAAAAAAAGGAATCCCACCGACAAATAAAAAAAAGCCCGGGACGGGGTAGTGTTATGCGTGAGGCCTTTATTCTTTTTCTGGTGACCAGTTTAGTGGCTGTAGAAGCTAACATCCTGGTAGGTTCTATTACTATTATCCAGAAAAAGTTTAATATTTCTCCTGTCTTTATCGGGGTTATAATACTTCCCATTATTTCCAATGTGGCTGAAAACCTCACTGCCATTACCATGGCCCGGGAGAACAAAATAGACCTTAGTATAAATATTGCTATTGGTTCAAGTATTCAGGTAGCCTTATTCTTGGTCCCCTTATTAATTTTTATAAGTCACCTGATAAACCATCCCATGAATGTATTATTCAATCTTCTGGAGGTTAGTTCTATTGGTTTATCAGTTCTGGCTATAAATATTGTTTATCTCCAGGGTGAGTCGAACTGGTTTGAAGGATTACAGTTATGTGCAGCTTACCTTATAATTGCCATTGCTTTTTATTTCGCCTAAATGTGGTTACCTGACCGGTATTTTTAGTTTTTGACCCGGGTAAATAAGGTTATTGTTCAGGTTGTTATACTTTTTAAGTCTATCAACAGTAACATTATACCGGTGGGCAATCTTCCAGAGGGAGTCGCCTCTCTTTACAGTATAGATAAAATAGGACCTGTTAGTGTTGCTATGTTCTCTAGAATTGCCCGTTCCTGGTGGAGATATGAAAGAAAAATTTTTTCTGATAATTACCGGGGTCCCAACGGAAACATAATCATAAAGCTCTTCCACATCACGATTATACATACGGACACAGCCATTGGATACAGCCTGGCCGATTAACCAGGGTTTATTGGTCCCGTGGATACCATGTTGCTGCCAGGTAAACTGGAGCCATCTTGTTCCCAGGACCCCACCCGGGTTTTTTATTTTGTTTAGAACCTTGAAATCACCGACCGGTGTCGGGGTAGATGGTTTTCCAATTGCTACAGGGTATGTAGCGATAATACTTCCATTATTTTTTAATATTAACCGCCTGGTGTTCAGTTCAATATAAATTTGATAGGCCATAAAAGATACCACCCTCCTCTAATTTCTTACTATAAGCTTCTTGCATAATTAATCGGGGCCGTCAACGGTCCCACTACAGTTTTTGCTACAATTCCAACCTGTTCGTGTTTCTTTAAAATTAATTATGCAATAAAAGTAGATCATAAAAAGACCTTATATATTTAAGTTATTCAGTTAGGAGGAAAAAGTGCTAGATACCTGTTGCTTACATTTGTAACAAAACACTAACTCATGTTATAATAGTAACAGGAGGGTCTGTGTTATGAGACAGCCAGAGTTGATCATTGGACTGATAATCATAATTTTAATACTGTCAGGGGTTAGCATCTATTTCATATATAAGTATAATTACCAGAACAGGACTGTAGAAGTATTTTCACAAATAAATACACCCCTTCGGAGAGAAAATTTAGTTATAACCCTTTACAATATTCATCATGGGGTAGGGATAGATGGGCGGTTAGATTTGGACAGGATAGCCAGAGTTCTGAAAAAAACAGACTCAGATATAATAGGCCTTAATGAAGTTGACCGGGGGCTAAAGAGGTCAGGTTTTCAACATCAGGTCCAGATTCTGGCCCGAAAATTAAAAATGAATTATGCCTATGGACCGAACTTACAAACTGGTGAGGGGAGTTATGGTAATGCAGTATTATCAAAATATCCTATAAGTGAAGTTATCAATAAACCCCTTCCGGTGATAGACAGTACAGAAAAAAGAGGGTTGCTCCAGGCAATAGTTTCCCTGCCGGGAGGTCCAGAGTTAAAGATAATGGTTACCCACCTTTCGACAGACTTTAAAGAAAGGGAGCAACAGTTAAAGTGGATTAATGAATATACCAATAATATAGAGACTCCCTTTATTTTAATGGGTGATTTTAACCAGAGGATTCCTGCCATCAACCTGGAGGGATTATACCCCCTGGCAACTAATGTTAAGACCTATCCATCTACCGCTCCAGAGGAATTAATAGATTTAGTATTTTCAAATTATAATTTCAGGGTTGAGGAGTATACCATAGACACGATGGCTTCAGACCATTTACCGGTAATTGTTAAATTGCCTGCTTTCCCGTTGCATAACATTCCACTAACGGGGACAGGATAAATATAACACTTTAAAATATCCGGGGCCTTAGTCTGGGGATTTTATTTTTCTTTTATTAATGGTATAATTAAAATTAAGGAATTAGATCGAAAATATCGGTAAGGGGAAGATTTATGGAAGAGGTTGTCATTAAGGCTCCGGCTAAAATCAATTTATGTCTTGATATAAAAGGCCTCAGGGAAGATGGTTACCATGAAGTAGACATGATTATGCAATCTATTGCCCTTTATGATAGACTTCATCTTCAAAAGAGCGGGGATGGAATTAAAATATCAACTAACTCTGACAGGGTTCCAACCGGCAGGGAGAATCTGGCCTATAAGGCTGCCGAACTCATACTCGATGAGGCCGGGCTACATAACGGGGTCAATATACATATTGAAAAAAATATACCTGTCGCGGCTGGCCTGGCAGGAGGCAGTACAGATGCAGCAGCTGTCCTTAAAGGTATTAACCAATTGTATGGGTTAAATTTCAGTTATAATAGACTGGTGTCAATGGCCAGAAAACTGGGCTCGGATGTCCCCTTTTGTTTACAGGGGGGTACCGCCCGGGCAACCGGCAGGGGAGATTATTTAACTCAGCTTGACGATTTACAGAAAACTTACCTTGTGGTGGTAACCCCACCGGTGGCCTTGAGTACAGCTTATATTTATAGTCAGTATGATAAAAATCCATTTTCAGGCAGTATTCCGGTAACCCGTTTTGTAAATTTAATATCAAATAATAAAAAAATAACCTGGGAAGAGGGATGGTATAATGTTTTAGAACCTGTTTCGATAAAGGAGACCTTTGATATAAAGGAAATAAAGTCCCTTTTAGAGGACAGAGGGGTCCGTCTGTCATTAATGTCCGGGAGTGGTCCCAGTGTTTTTGCCATAGTAGATAGTTGGGATAAGGGATGTGAAATCAAAGAATCCTGGCCACGTCGGGGGGATTTTGTTCATCCCACCTGGACCCTAAAGAAGGAATTTTAATTTCTTTAAGGAACAATATATATATTGGTTTTATTTGTCTATTTTTATTTGTTTGTCATTGATATATCTTATTAATTATTTTCTTTTATTACTGGTTTTCTGGTCGCAAACCGGGTTAGGTTTTTAATGATGTATCTTGTTTATTTTATTTAATGATTTTATTTGAGACATAATTAAATTTTTAAGGGTTGTGGCAGGGGGGAAGGAAAATGACTGTTGACGTTTTAATACTGGCTGGGGCACCTAATAAAGGAGCACTTAAAAAAATAACTCCTGAGGAACATGAAGCTTTAATAAAAATAAAAGATATGCCAATGGTCGAGTATGTCATTAAAGCTGTAAACAGGGCAACCCACACCGGTAAAGTGGTTGTAGTGGGTCCGCGGGAGCAACTTGAAGAATATGTTAATGAAAAAATTGATTTAATTGTAGATTCAGGCGACTCCCTGGTGGAAAATATTCAAAAAGGGTTTGAGGTATTAGATACCAGTAATCTTGTTTTATTAATGACTTCAGATATCCCTTTAATTACTGAAGATGTCATCGATGAGTTTATATTATCCTGTAACAATGAAGAGGCAGATATCTATTATCCCATTATACCTAAAGAAAAAAATAAAGCTAAGTATCCCAATGTAAAAAGAACCTATGTTCATCTGGTTGAAGGGACTTTTACCGGAGGAAATATGGTGTTAATTAAACCGACGGTCTTACAAAATTCAATTGATTTATTAAGAAAAGCTGTTTTATGGCGGAAAAAACCCTGGAAATTAAGCCAGATTCTTGGTATGAAGTTTATCTTTAAGTTTTTAATGGGTAACCTTTCTATAGAAGAAATACAGGAACGGGTTAAAGAGATTACAGGATATAAAGGAGTCGGTATGATTACTGAACACCCTGAGATAGGATTTGATGTCGATAAACCAAGTGATCTAAAATTAATGAGGGATAAATATATATTATAAAAATTGCAGACTTGGGGGGAAAACATGGAGGATTTCAAAAGAACCGAACGGCTTACAGCCCTGACCCAGATATTAGTAGACAACCCATATACTCTGTTTCCTTTGCGGGGTTTTACAGAACGATTTCAGGTTGCCAAATCAACCCTCAGCGAAGATGTTTCTATTATTAAATCAGTGTTTAAGAGGTTAAACCTCGGTAGAGTAGAAACCGTTACCGGGGTAGCAGGTGGAATAAGGTATATTCCTTATATTAAAGAAGATGAGGAAAAAGAGATGTTAACCCAGATTGCCAGTGAATTATCCCGGGGAGAGAGGATACTCCCCGGTGGGTTTATTTATATGACTGACTTAATATTCTCGGCAGATATTGCCTGGAGAGTTGGGAAAATATTTGCCAGTAAATTTATAGATAAAAGACCCGATTATATAATTACGATAGAGACCAAGGGTATCCCTATCGCCATGATGACAGCCCGTGCCTTTAATGTTCCCCTTGTAACTATCCGCCGCAATACCAGGGTTACCGAGGGGTCGGTTGTTACCATAAATTATGTCAGCGGGTCTTCGGGGAAAATACAGACCATGTCCTTATCACGGCGGGCCCTTCCGGAAGGATCTAAAGTTGTCTTCATTGATGATTTTATGAAGGCCGGTGGTACCGCCAAAGGTGTATTGGAGTTAATGAAGGAATTTAAGGTTGAAGTGGCCGGGGTCGGTGTTCTGGTAGAAACCGCTCATCCCGGTGATAAGTTAATAGATGATTATCTCTCTTTACTATTACTGGAAAAGGTTGATGAAAGAAATAAAAAGGTAGTAATCAGACCCAGTCATCAAGCTTAATATCTTTTGCTTTTTAATTGACGGTGTACTTCTTCTTTAATTTCATTAATGGTATGGGGATGGACAAGTTTGTAAGCGGTCATTCTGGTATAAGTCTGACTATCTATTTTCCCTACATAGACCATTTTTTCAAGTAAAGGAATACGGAATTTATCCCTGGCCAGGTAGGCGACAAGCATGTCTCTGGAGTCAGGGGTTTTTAATATTATTTTAAGACCATTTATAGTGGGATAAACATGTGAAATAAATTCTTTTTCAATATACAAATCATCAAGGGATGAATTAATTATTAACGGGTTATTGGTTGGCAGGGTAACAAAATATATTATTTCTTCAAAAGAATATTTAAGGTCATCAAGGGTATAATTATATTTATGCAGAATTTTTGTGGTAAAACGCTTTAGATATGTAAAATAAAAATATTTGCTGGCCCCGATGACTATAGCTAAAAATATACTTATGTTTAACAAAGCCAGTAATACCTTCATAGCTATACCCCCTGACTAAAGAATTCTATCCTGTTTTTCCCATTGTTTTTTGCCTTATAAAGGGCCTGGTCAGCTTTATCCAGCAGGTCTTTAACCTCCTGGCTATCATCAGGAAAGATAGCCAGTCCCAGGCTTACAGTCAACCGCCCCCCTGGCTGGACATCTTCATTATAAAAGGGGGTTTTTTCTATATTTTTTCTAATAGTTTCGGCCAGGTTGTAGGCCTCGTCCCTGGTTGTATCGGGGAATAACACAGCAAACTCTTCACCGCCAAACCGGCAGGGGACATCTTTTTTCCTGATACTTTTCTTTATAATATCAGTTAATCGACTAAGGGCTGTATTACCGGCAAGATGGCCATTAACATCATTATAATTTTTAAAATTATCTATATCCATTATTAATATAGATAGGTGACGGTTTTTCTCCCGGGCTGTTTTAAAGTATTTGTCAATTACCTCGAGGAAATAACGCTGGTTATAAAGGCCTGTTAAACCATCGGTGATGGCCATCTTCTGGGTCTTGTTATAGAGATTGGCATTGTCTATAGCCATGGCGGCCTGGATGGCAAGAGGGGTAATACTATCCAGGTCTTTTACCGTTATCGGTTTATGGTTGACAATATTATCTATAATAATGGCACCAACGGGTTTCCCCTGGTTTATCAGGGGGATGACAGCAAATTCACTCATGCCAAAATAACTGGCCAGCCTGACCTGGACGGGATCATTACCATCAATACTTTTAATGATGATTGGTTTTTGATATTTAATTGCTTCGGCCAGAACACCCCCCTGGCTGGAAGGATTCAGGGGAATTTTTAATGACTGGACCAGATCATTTAATGTTTTATCCTTCAATCGTGCCTTTTCCTTTAAGCCGATAAAGTCTTTCATGTTCATTTTGGCAGCTACTACATTTTCCCATATCTCATAACCCTCGACCTTATTCATAGGTCCTATCCCAAATTTCCCTTCAAGATATTTTTCGTCCCGGGATACCAGAAGAAGAATGGCCCTGTTAAAACCGAGTCCATAACCGGCTGTAATAGCGGTAAGAATAATATGAAGGAGTTTGTCCAGCTTTAATGTACTCTGGAGGGCTGTGCTTATTTCCCGAAGTATATTTAATTCCTTGGCCTGCTGATATAGCTGCTTTTGCCAGGACGCCTTTTTTAATATGCTGGTATGGATATAATCTGAGTATTTGCCGGTCACAGCACCCATGATAATATAGCCAGCGAAAAGATAGATATTAAGACCGGTCTCAGGTGGGGATTGAAGATATGTAAATATTATACTTATCAGAGCTGCTATAAGCCCCCCTTTAACAAAAAAGGAAATTGAGGCCAGATAAATAAAAACAAAAAAAAGCCAGTTGGTCAGGGGGCTTTTGAGGATGATATAGTTGATTTCAATTACCATTAGACATCCTGCCAGTAAAATAATTTTGTTGGTTTTTAATTTGCAAAAGAACCGGTAATAACCTGTGGTAATGGCGATGAGAACTGTGAGAAAAATAAGGCAATAGGACATCTTGAAGCCCCCTCTGTATTCATATAGTTGTATAAGTAAATGTTACATAGGTAATATACTGATATATAAACGAATAGATATGTTGCTATCAAAAGGATTCATTAAAATATTAAATTTTAATTTTTTATTTTATAATTCTTTAATAGCTATAAAAATTCCTTCTTTTTACCTAATTAAGCAAATTTGATGCAAAGATTTTAGCCAAATTGATCTGGTATTAGCTAATTAGGTTAGATGTTACGGTCCGAAAGAGTATAAAAACCATAAAAAGATTATTAGATTATCAAAGCTTTTCTGTTAATTGTTTTTGTGTTAATTATTAATTATCCTTTAAGGATTTTTTTCATTATTTGCTGGCGTTTTTCTTCAACTTTATTGAAATCCATTGCTTCTATGTAATATTGCTCCAGCGAGTCGTGGTTCTGTTTAGCTTTTTTTAAATTCTTGAAGGCCTTATTCATGGTACTGGAAAATTCCTTTTTGATTTCATCTATTTCAGTTGAGTACTGGGCCAGGGTCTCCGGTATAAGACAACCTGCCATGTCAATTAACTCATCATCTGTTGAGGCTGGTTCAATGTTATGGGGTTCATTGCCGTTTATTATAGCAAGGTTCAGGTCAGGGATGACTACCCCATCAATACTGTCAGGGTTAAAACCATTATGGAGGTAGAGTACAAAATAACCTCTTTGCTGAATTGTCTGGCCGGCCCTCTTAATCAAAGTAGACTTTCCATTGCCGGGTTTCCCTTTAATAATATACCTGGTCTTTAGACCTTCAGTTATATTTTCCAGATAACTTACTGAGCCCTGGGGAGTAATAGCATTTCCAAATAAATGTCTTTCCGGGCCCGGTTTACCGGCTGGTCCTTTAATTATACCCTTTAAAACTTTATCCAGTAACCTGTTGGCTTTTCCTGTATCCAGGGCATCGATGTAAATGTTTTTTAATTCATCATAAATACTTTTTGCCCTTTCCAGGTATAAATAAGTTTTATTAAATAGATTGGTAATAGTATTGGTCAGTCTGGTTATTTCTTTTTTATGGTTTTTTAAGTAATTACTGTCCCAGTATTCACCAAGGTAAATGATTTCTTCCCTTGCCCCGGGATAGACAGGGTCTACTATATGGGGGGCTGTACCATCCAGAATAGCTGCTTTTAAAGCAGGAATAACAACCCCATCCAGGGACTTTTTGTCAGATGAGCACCAGTGAAATTCTACATTAAATCCTTTATCAATCATTTCATAACCAATTCTTTTCATAAAGGTAGATTTACCGGTCCCGGGTCCCCCTTTAATAATGAAAACACTATCTGCTTTATAGGGGAGATACTTATAAAAGGAGTAAAAACCCTTATAGGTATTCCCGCCAGGGAAAAAATTTGTAATTTTACCTTTTTCCATTTCAAACCACTCCTTTATAAAAGGCAGCTCTTTTTGCCCTAATAATATGTTATGTATTGGGCACCGGAAATGTGCCAGTCCAGTTTTATAATAAAAACCTTACATGAAGTTGACATACAATCTGATTTATAATATAATTTTACATAATATAAGGGGGATGAATAGATGATGAAAGGCAAAAAGGATATACCTATGAGGATTGTTAAAGAAAGGACCGGTTTAACTTCAAGGCAGATACGGTATTATGATGAGATGGGGTTGGTTTTCCCGGAAAGAACCAGGGGGAACCAGCGGCTTTTTTCAGAAGAAGATATTGACAGGTTAAAAAAAATTAAAAAACTCCTTGAAGAAGGTTATACTATAGCTGCAATAAAAGAAAAACTGACCCCGCCTCCGCCGGTTAAAGGTAATCCTGAGGATGTTACTTTAGATCCGGTCTTTGATAAGCTTAACAAAAATCCCCTGTCATCACTCTATCCTGTTTCTAACAGGTATAAGCTAAATAAGATTCTTGGAAAAAAGAAAGAATTAAAGGAGGAAAAATAATGTCATTAACCAGGCAGGAAGTATTAAAGAAGGCAGAAGAGCTGAATGTAAAATTTATTCGACTCCAGTTTGTTGATATTTTAGGGACGATTAAAAATGTGGCTATTACTGTAGAACAGCTACCGGATGCCCTGGACGGGAAAATAATGTTTGATGGATCTTCAATAGAGGGTTTTACCAGGATTCAGGAATCAGATATGTACTTAAAACCGGATTATGATACCTTTACTATTTTCCCCTGGCGTCCCCGTGAAGGTGCTGTAGCCAGATTGATGTGTGATATCTATACCCCGGACGGAGAGCCCTTTGCCGGATGTCCCCGGAGCACCCTTAAAAAAGTTATTGATGAGGCCCGGGAGATGGGATATGAAATGTTTGCCGGACCGGAGCCTGAGTTTTTTCTGTTTGAGAGGGATGAAAAGGGCCATCCAACAACTATTACCAATGATAAAGGTGGTTATTTTGATTTGTCACCCCTGGATATGGGGGAGAATGCCAGGCGGGATATTGTACTGGCCCTCGAACAGATGGGATTCGATGTTGAGGCTTCTCATCATGAAGTTGCTCCCGGCCAGCATGAAATTGACTTTAAATATACTCCAGTTCTAAGGACAGCTGATAACATAACCACTTTTAAATTTGTTACCAAAGCTATTGCCCTCAACCATAATTTACATGCCACTTTTATGCCGAAACCCATTTTTGGTGAAAATGGATCCGGAATGCATGTCCACCAGTCCCTGTTCAAGGATGGGGAAAATGCTTTTTATGAACCTGATGATGAACTGGGATTATCAAAGATAGCCTACCATTATATTGGAGGTGTTTTAAAACACGCTCCCGCCATAACTGCTATAACTAATCCAACTATTAATTCCTATAAAAGACTTGTTCCTGGCTACGAAGCCCCGGTTTATATCTCCTGGTCTGCCCAGAACCGGAGTGCCCTGATCAGGGTGCCATCAGCCCGGGGTAATGGTACCAGAATTGAGCTCAGAAATCCCGATCCCTCGGCCAACCCCTACCTGGCCATGGCTGTAATGTTAAAAGCCGGTCTGGATGGTATAAAAAACGAGATAGATCCGGGAGAGCAGACCCTTGATGATATTTTCTCCATGTCAGATGAAGAGCGAAAGGCAAGGGGAATTGAAAGCCTGCCAGGTAATATAATGGAGGCTGTCAATAACCTGAAAGAAGATAAGTTAATAAAAGAAACTCTGGGAGAACATATATTTAATCATTTTGTGGAAGCTAAAGAAATAGAATGGGCTGTTTATCGAACCCAGGTTCATCAGTGGGAACTGGAGCAATACCTATCTTTCTAAAATATACGACCAGGGAGGGTAAGTTATGCCTGACAGAAGAATAGTTAAAGAGTTGAGGAATTTAGAACCGGGGAATCTGTCAACCCGTACTTTATCATATCTGGCTTTGTTTGTTGCCTTTACTGCTGTAGCCACTTATTTACATGTTCCCGGACCATCCCAGTCATATTTTAACCTTGGTGAAGTCGCTATATATTTTATAGCCCTTGTCTTTGGCCCCAGGGCTGCTGGCATTGCAGGTGCAGCCGGTTCTGCCCTGATGGATATGATTTTAGGTTACTATATATGGGCTCCCTTTACCTTCATTATTAAGGGAGTAGAAGGGTATGTAGTGGGTCGGTTCGGTAGTACTGATAGCTGGGTTAAGAGCATAGTGGCGGTATTAATAGGTGGTCATATTATGATTGCTGGTTATGCTATAACCAAAGGTTTTTTAATAAGCTGGGCTGCTATAATACCTGAACTGGGAATTGATTATGCCCAGATGTTAATCGGGGCTGTTATTGCTATCCCCTTTGCTCACAATATAAATAAGTTTATAGGAAGTGACAGTGATGAAAATCGGAAAGATTCCAAAAAATAAACTGGAAAGTTTAATTATAAATAAAATTAAATACCATCATAAAGATGTGCTTGTTCATTCTGGAATAGGGGAAGATAGTGCGGTAGTGGATTTCGGGGATGAGGTGTTAGTTATTTCTTCAGACCCTATAACCGGAGCTGTAAATAAGGCCGGTTATCTGGCTGTTCATGTAGCCTGTAATGACCTGGCTTCCTGTGGGGCCCGACCGGTAGGTATCCAGGTTGTGTTGCTCTTGCCTCCTGCTACAGAAGAAATTATGGTAGGTAATATAATGGAAGAAATAACCAGAGCAGCTGCTTCTATTGAGGTTGAAGTTATCGGAGGGCATACTGAAATATTATCAAAGGTTACAGAACCTATTATAACAGTTACCGCTATTGGAAAGGCTCCCAGGGATAAATATATTACTACTGGAGGGGCCCGGCCCGGGGATGAGCTGATAATAACCAAGGGACTAGGAATTGAAGGTACTTTTATTTTAGCCAGTGACTATGCTGAATTGTTGAAGGACAGGGGGGTACCCCCTGAAATCATAGAACGTGGCCAGGAATATATAAGCAAATTGAGTGTCCTTGAGGAAGGTCTAATTGGTGCCGGGCTTGGAGTTCACGCCATGCATGATATAACCGAAGGTGGTTTGTACGGGGCCCTTGATGAAATGGTTACCGCTTCAAAAGCTGGATTTAGAATTAAAAGGAGCCAATTTCCTGTTAACCCTGAAACTGATATAATTTGCAAAGCCCTGGACTTAGACCCGGCTGGTTTAATTTCTTCTGGAAGTATGTTAATTGCTGCTCCCGATGGGGGTAAGCTGGTGGATAAACTTGCCCGGGCCGGAATTAAAGCTTCAATTATTGGTGAGATTACCGAAGAAGGCTGTTTAATCGAGGATGAAAACGGAGAATTCGAGGAGTTATCGGGTGAAATAAAAGATGAATTATGGAGTTTTATGGAAAAAATTAATATTTTGCTTGACGGTTGCCTCAAATTCCAATATAATATAACCATTAGAATTTAAAAATTTACCAAAATAAGGTGGTGGCTTTCTTTGGAAATTACTGAAGTAAGGATTTATCCCTTTGACAGTGAGGGGGCAACCAGGGCTTTTGCCAGTATTACCTTTGATAACTCTTTTGTTGTCAGGGACATAAGGGTGGTGGATGGCAAAAAGGGTTTATTTGTCTCCATGCCGGCCAAAAAGACCCCGAAGGGTGAATTTAAAGATATCTGTCACCCGATTACAAATGAGTTACGGGAAACAATCCAGAAGACAATTCTGGACAAGTATGAACAGGAGATAGCCTGAGTTGATGACTGAAAAACGGCGGAATTTGCTTCCGCCGTTTTTATATGGTAAATATAAAGGGTTAAACCTTGACAAAACAGGTTTTCTCTGTTATACTTCTTACGGTTAAGGTTATATTTAAAATAGAGGGAAGTTATATGAAACCATATTTAGTTCCAGAAGACCTTTACCAGCATAAGCTTGCCGTTATTTTAGGCCGTGGTAAGAGGTTAAAAAAAATATTACAACATTATCCAACTGAAAAGAAATTTAAACAGGCTTCAATCAAAGAGATTGCTTCTGTTCTGGGTATTAAAAATCTAGAATGTGGTATCATTAAAAAACTGAAGAAACTAGACAAAACCTATGACCGCCTGATTACCTTTTCATCTAATAAGAACTGGAGTAAAACTCCCGAAGCGAAAAAGGTTATGGGTATAGATACAGAATATTTAAAGAGCAACCTTGACTGTATCCAGTATGTGACCATGGAAGGTTTTGAAGTGACTTCATGTGGTATGATTTTTACAAATAATGACCTGGCCCATTCAGTCAACCCTGAAGAGGGGATTGATTATTTAAGAGAGGTTATTTATGATTTTGAGCCCGAAATAATTGTCGGGCATAATTTTAATTCTGATATAAAAGTAATGGAAAGGGCTTACGGTAGCCCTATACCGGAGCTATATAACTTTGATGATACTATGGAATTGATGAAAAGGAGCAATCTTGCCAATATTATCGGTGGTTCAAGCTTAAATAAGGCCATTAAGCGGGTTTTTAAACAGGATGTTATCGGCCTTTTTAGTGCTTATAAAGATATTAATTTACTTGTTGAATATGGAATCAAAGATGCTCTCTTTCCACTTTTGATCCGGTATTATACAATTAATGGTAGTTTGCCCGCTATGTCAATTGGCCTTAAAATACAACACCTTATTAAGGAAAAGAACAGGGAAATTATTAATAATGATTCTTTTACAATTAATCTGGAAAAGGTAGGGGGCTGAATTGATGGAATCTCAGGTATTAACTATAATTCTCGCCGCCGGCAAAGGAACAAGAATGAAATCCGGGCTGGCTAAAGTTTTGCATCCTGTTGCTGGAAAACCCATGATCAGCCACGTGATTAATAGTGCTTCTCCAATCAGCTCTTCTGTTGTGGTGATAGTGGGGTACCAGGGTGATAAAGTAAAAGAGACCCTGGGTACAGGCTATACATACGTTCGCCAGGAAGAACAGCTGGGGACCGGCCATGCGGTTTTACAGGCTAAAAAGTTAATCAAAAAACATCAGGGGCAGGTCCTGATTCTCTGTGGGGATACCCCGTTATTAAGAGAAAAAACTTTAAGTGAACTGGTAGATGCCCAGAGAGAAACCGGGGCTGGAGTGGCTGTATTAACAGCCGATATAGATAACCCCCGGGGTTATGGGAGAATTATCAGGAATGAGGCCGGAAACCAGATAATAAAGATAGTTGAGGACTCTGATGCCAGTGATGAAGAAAGACTGGTCAATGAAATTAACAGTGGAGTTTATTGTTTTGACAGCAACCAGCTCAGTGAGGCTCTGGAAAACTTAACAAATGATAATGCCCAGGGTGAGTATTATCTTACTGATACTATTGCTTATTTGAGAAATAAAGGGGAGGTAGTAGTCCCCGTTAAAGTTGATGATTCCCGGGAGATTATTGGCGTAAATGACCGGAGAAACCTGGCTAGGGCTGAGAGGGTTTTAAGAAACAGGATTATAAATTATCACCTGGCCAATGGTGTCAGTATTATTGACCCTGACACCACTTATATTGATAGTACTGTTGAAATTGGACAGGATAGTGTTATTTATCCTTTTACTTATATAGAAGGAAGAACACGAATTGGCTCAGAAGTGGTTGTCGGCCCCCATTCACATTTAATAAATGCTGAAATTGGAGATAGAAGTAAACTCCTCGATTCTACTGTTATTAAAGATAGCAAAATAGGGGAAGATACCAATATTGGTCCCTTTGCCTATATAAGGCCTGGCTGTCAGATTGCCAGTGGGGTTAAGGTTGGGGATTTTGTTGAATTAAAAAAAGCAAAGATCGGGGAAAATACCAAAGTTCCTCATTTGAGTTATGTAGGGGATGCTGAAATAGGGGAAAATAGTAATATTGGAGCCGGTACAATATTTGCAAATTATGATGGGAAGAAAAAGCATAAAACAAAAGTGGGTAATAATGCCTTCATCGGGAGTAATACAACCTTGATTGCTCCAGTAACGGTTGGAAACAGGGGAAAAACAGGGGCCGGTGCTGTTGTGACTAAAGATGTCCCCGGAGGGGTAACAGTGGTCGGTGTACCTGCTCGTAAATTTAAAAAGGATAACATTGAGGGGGATAAATAATGTCTACTTATGGAGATAAGTTGAAGATTTTTACCGGCAATGCTCACCGCAAATTGGCTGAAGATATCTGTGAATGTCTGGGTACCGAACTTGTTAGTTCAGAGGTCAATAGGTTTAAAGATGGTGAAATATCAGTAAAAATTGAGGAAACAGTCCGTGGGGCAGATGTTTTTGTTATTCAACCTACCTGTCCTCCTGTTAATGAGAATTTGATGGAATTACTGGTAATGGTAGATGCTTTAAGAAGGGCTTCAGCCCGGAGAATTACTGCTGTTGTTCCGTATTATGGTTATGCCAGACAGGACCGGAAAGCCCGTCCCCGTGATCCCATTACGGCTAAACTGGTAGCAAATCTGATTACTACAGCTGGAGCCAGAAGGCTGCTTTCTATAGATATGCATGCCCCCCAGATTCAGGGTTTTTTTGATATTCCTGTTGACCACCTTTATGCTGCCCCGATTATGGTTGACTATTTTAAAAAGAAAAATATAGAGAATATGACTGCTGTTGCTCCAGATGTCGGTGCTGTTAAAAGGGTTCGTTCTTTTGCCCAGGCCCTTAATATTCCCATGGCCATTATTGATAAAAGAAGACCAAAGCCCAATGTGGCCGAAGTCCAGCATGTTATCGGGGATGTAGAAGGAAGAAATGTTATTCTCTTTGATGATATTATCGATACCGCCGGTACAATCGTTGAGGCTGCCCGGGTTTTAAAAGAAAAAGGAGCTGCCAATGTCTTTGCCTGCTGTACTCATGCCCTGTTTTCTGGGCCGGCTGAAGAGAGGCTGAAAAATGCTCCATTAAAGGAGATTATAGTTACTGATACCATCCCCCAGAAGGATAACAGTCTCGATAACTTAAAAATATTATCAGTGGCTCCGCTCCTGGCTGAAGCCATTGACCGAATCTATAAAGACCTGTCTGTATCAGTTTTATTTCATTAATATGGTACTTGTTTAACTTCAAACAGGATGTTATAATATTTTTCAGTAAAAAATCTGACTGACACTCAATATAAAATTGAAAAGGAGAGGATAGTCAAATGGAAAGGTATAATTTAAAAGCAGAGGTGAGAAAGGATACTGGTAAAGGTGTTGCCCGTAAGTTAAGAAGAAATGGCTTAATTCCGGGGGTAATATATGGTAAAACCCGCAAACCCCAGCCTCTGGCAGTAGATGCTAAAGACCTTAATAAGGTTGTTGGTGGTAATGCTATTTTAGATATGACTCTGGTTGATGGTGACAAAGAGGAAAAAGAAACTGCAGTAGTAAAGGACTTACAGAGAGATCCGGTTCAGGGAAATATTCTCCATGTTGATTTTCAGCATATTTCTATGACTGATAAGCTTACTGTTTCTGTTCCGGTTCATATTGTCGGTAATGCCAGGGGTGTTGTTGCTGGAGGTGTTTTACAGCAGTTAGCCAGGGAAATTGAAGTTGAATGTTTACCAACCGATATTCCTGATGAAATAGAGGTTGATATTACTGACCTTGGACTGGGGGATTCACTGTCTGTAGGTGATATAGAACCCCCTGCAAACACCGATTTCATTACTCCTGAAGACGAAGTAATAGTTACCATTGTTGCTCCATCTGAGGCTGTTGAGGAAGAAGTGCCTGCAGAAGATGAAGAAATTATGCCTGAACCTGAAGTAATTGGTGAAGAAGATGAAGGTGATGAAGAGGAGCCTGAAGAATAAAATAGCATAAAAGTACTTAAAAGCGTAATCCGGGTGTCCGGATTGCGCTTTAAGTATAACCTGGAGGGGTAACAATGTATCTGGTGGTTGGTCTGGGAAATCCAGGTGATAAGTATGCTGAAACCCGTCATAATATCGGGTTTCAGGTTATAGAAAGGCTGGCCAGAAAACATAAAATTAAGGCTAAAAATTACCCCAAATTTGAGGCCCTGTGTGGGAGAGGGATGATAAGAGGCCAGAAAGTTATGCTGGCACAGCCCCTTACCTATATGAATAACAGTGGTCGGGCTGTGAGAAAAATTATTGATTATTATGACTTTTCTCTGGATAATATAATTATAATTTATGATGACCTGGATTTGCCGCCCGGTAAAATCAGGATAAGGAAAAAGGGAAGTAGTGGGGGCCATAATGGCGTAAAATCTATAATTAATTGTCTTGATACCAGAGAATTCCCCCGGATAAGGATAGGGATAGGTCGCCCTCCTGCGGGGGTAAATGTCGTTGATTATGTGCTGGGGTATTTTAGTTCTGAAGACAGTGAAGTAATGTCAGATGTGCTGGATACTACCGTAGAGGCTGTGGAAACCATTTTAGAAAAAGGGCTGGAACAGGCCATGAATATTTTTAACTCATAGGTCCGTGCTTTATGGCGGGGGCCCTTTTGGCATTTATTATATATTTTCAGGGAGATGTTTTATGAAATTATCAGATCTGCTATTATCAAGCGAGAAGACGGAAAAAATAATGAAGGGTATTAATCAGGGGCAGAACCTGTTTATTGAAGGAATGCCGGGGAACCGGTTTGCTTTTATTACTGGAAATATATTACAGAAAATAGACAAAACGGTACTCATGGTAACATATGATACGGTACACCTCAACCGTTATTATGAAGACCTGATCCGGATGATGCCGGAGGAAAAGGTCTTACTCTATCCTGAATCAGAGGTTTTACCCCATGAGCAGATTGTACCTGATCTGGCTGAAACGGCCCAGAGGATTAGAGTATTACAGAGTGTTATTACAGATAAGAAACCCGCGGTTTTATTAACAACTGCTACAGCCCTGTTGAGAAAAATGATTCCTGTCAGTACTTTCAAAAAATATATTTTTTCATTACAGGTAGGTCAGGAAATAGATTTAAATAAATTTACGGAAAAGCTTAGAATATCAGGGTATAACCGGGTAGAGATGGTTGAAAACCCGGGAGAATTCAGTATCAGGGGTGGAATTATAGATATTTTTCCTTTATCGGTTAACAAACCCTTCCGGATAGAATTATTCGGGGATGAGATAGATACTATAAGGGAATTTGAACCTGCTACCCAGAGATCCCGGAGGAGTCTAGAAAAGGTCTTTATATCTCCAGCCCGGGAAATAATTGTTTCCCCCCGGCAGATTAAAAAAGCCATTCCGGCTATTAAATCTGATTTTAATGATACCATAAATACCCTGTATGAAAACAACTATAAAGAAGAGGGAGATTATCTAAGGGAAAAAAGGGATGAAAGCCTGGAGAAGCTGGCTGAAAGAGATGATTTTCCAGGCTCTGAACAGTTTTTACCCTATTATTATCCCGAACTTCACACTTTAATAGATTACCTGCCTGATGATTCTGTAATCTTTTTTGATCAGGCTGAAAAAACCTGGCAGAGGATAAAGGGATTTATAGATGAACTTCAGGAAACCCAGGCTACCTTACTGGAGCAGGGGAGTGTTCTTCCTACTTACCATAAAAACTTTCTGTCACGGGAAGCTTTACTTGATAAGCTTAAGGACTTTAATTTTGTTTATAGCAGCACTTCAATTAATGAAGAATTGTCCTGGGTTAAGGATTTTGAAAAGGTCTCTTTTACGACCCGGAGTGTTGAGCCCTATCACGGTAAGCTGGATTTATTTGCAGAGCGGGTCCGGGAATTGGTTGACACAGGATACCGGGTATTTGTTACTTTAAATTCAAGTAATAAGGCCAGGCGGGTGGTTAATTACCTTAAAGAGAACGAAATGGCTGTTGCTTTCAGGAGAGAGGAATTTTCCCGGGAACGGATAATTGTTATGCCGGGGAGTCTGTCTGAGGGTTTTATTATTGATGATATAAACCTGGCCCTTTTTACGGAAAAGGAAGTCCTGGGTAATCCCCAGAAAAAAAGGCGGCAGCTTAATGATATTGAAAACGGGGTAAAGATTTCCTCTATAGACGAATTACAGGTTGGAGACTATGTTGTTCATGAAAACCATGGAATAGGGAAATATCTCGGGGTAAAGACGCTGGCGGTACAGGGTCAGCACAAGGACTATCTGGTTTTAAAATATGCCGGGGAAGATAAATTATATGTGCCGACTGATCAGTTTAATCTGGTTCAGAAGTATATCGGGGCCGATAATAAACCCCCTAAATTATATAAACTCGGGGGAAATGACTGGAAAAAGGTTAAACAGAAGGTTAAGGAATCGGTTAAAGAAATGGCCATTGGCTTATTAGAACTTTATGCCGAGCGGGAAACAATAAAAGGCTATTCTTTTTCTGATGATACAGTCTGGCAGAAGGAATTTGAAGAGGCCTTTCCCTATGAAGAAACCCCTGATCAGTTAAAAGCCATTGAAGAGGTAAAAAATGATATGGAATCGGCGACCCCCATGGACCGGTTATTATGTGGGGATGTTGGTTACGGGAAGACCGAAGTGGCGATCAGGGCTGCTTTTAAGGCGGTAATGGACGGAAAGCAGACTGCTGTTTTAGTCCCGACAACTATTCTGGCCCAGCAGCATTATAATACCTTCAGTGAGAGAATGAAAAACTACCCCATTAATATTGAAATGATCAGTCGCTTTAAAACCCCGGCTGAGCAGAGGGAGGTCCTCAAAAAACTGGCCGCCGGGGAAGTAGATATTATTATCGGGACTCACCGTCTCCTTTCCAGAGATGTAGTTTTTAATGACCTGGGATTGTTAATTATTGATGAGGAACAGCGTTTCGGGGTATCTCATAAAGAAAAGATAAAGGACTTAAAAAGGAATGTCGATGTCCTGACCATGACGGCAACCCCGATCCCCCGTACCCTCCATATGGCTCTGGTTGGAGTCAGGGATATGAGTGTTATTGAGACCCCACCCGAGAACCGCTATCCCATTAGAACCTATATCAGAGAGTTTAATAAAGAATTGATCCGGGATGCGGTCAGAAAGGAATTGGGGCGGGAAGGTCAGGTATATTTTGTGCATAACAGGGTCGAAGATATCCAGGAACAGGCGACCATGATTAAAAAGCTGGTCCCTGAGTGCCGGGTGGCAGTTGCCCATGGTCAGATGAATGAACATAAACTGGAGCGGTTGATGCTTGATTTTTATAACCACCAGTACGATGTCCTGGTATGTACAACAATAATAGAAACTGGACTGGATATCCCCAATGTTAATACTATTATTGTCAACAGGGCCGATCAGATGGGATTGGCCCAGCTATATCAGCTTCGGGGGCGGGTTGGCCGTTCCAACCGGATTGCATATGCCTATTTGCTATATGAAAAAGACAGGGTTTTGCCTGAAGTAGCTGAAAAGAGGCTGCGGGCTATTAAAGAATTTACAAACCTGGGTTCAGGGTTTAAAATTGCCATGCGCGATCTGGAAATAAGGGGAGCTGGAAATTTACTGGGGCCCGAGCAGCATGGTCATATTGCTTCAGTAGGGTTTTCACTTTACTGTAAGCTTCTTGAAGGTGCTGTTGAAGAACTTAAGGGCAAAGAAAAAGATAAAGGAATTACCCGGGTTGAGATTGAACTGGATATTGATGCCTATCTTCCAGATGAATATATAACAGATTCCCGCCAGAAGATAGATATCTATAAAAAGATTATGGCCTTAAAGGATTTTGAAGAGGTAGAGGATATGATTGATGAACTTATTGATAGGTTCGGGGACCCACCTGAGCCTGTGCTAAATTTGCTGGGAATAAGTAAACTGAAGGTGAAGGCAAGTAAGCTGGGAATAGATAAAATATCCCGTAATAAAAAGTTTGTGGAGTTTCGTTTTATGAAGCCCGATTACCTCGATGGAGATAAAGTAGTTAAATTTGTAAAAAATCATTCCCGGAAGGTAAAAATTAAATCCGGTAAAAGGCCTGTTATTGCTTACCGTTTGTCCCCCGGGAGAACAACCATAAAAAGGCTTGAGAAGATCCTGTCTGAGTTAAAGGCTTCAATTACCATTTAATTGAAATAAGGGGTAGTATAAATTTACCTCAATTGGGAAAGCTATTCAATGTATTCCCTTCCTGAAGTTGTTAACTATAACTTGATTTACCAGAAACCTGAACTCTACCGGAAGGGAAGCCATTTCAGCCCAAGGGAGGTGAAAAAGCTGATTTTTAATAAATCAGCTGAGGTTTAATGAAAGCCACAGGTATAGTTAGAAGAATTGATGATCTGGGTAGAGTAGTAATACCAAAAGAAATAAGACGGACGATGAGAATAAGGGAAGGGGAACCATTAGAGATATTTGTTGACCGGGAAGGTGAGGTTATTTTAAAGAAATATTCCCCCATCGGGGAGTTAAGCGAGTTTGCCCAGGAATATGCTGATGCCCTGGCAGAAGAGACCGACCAGGCTGTGTTTATTTTAGATAGAGATGTAATCATTGCTGTTTCCGGGGTTTCCCGTAAGGTTTTTATGGACAAACAAATAAGTCCAGAAGCCGAAAAAGTGATGGAGGAACGACGGCCTAAATTATTTAATGATAAAGGTATAGAGGCATTTTGCAGTGAAGTCCCTGAAGGAGCTAATGATTATAATTTATCCTCTTCAGTACTGTCACCTATTATTGTAGAAGGGGACCCCATCGGGGTTGTTGTTATCAGCTCCAAGGGGGACGGGAAAGAAGTTGGAGAACTGGAACTGAAACTGGCCAACACGGCAGCATCATTTCTGGCTAAACAGATGGAGCAATAGTACTTATCCCCCTCGTAATGAGGGGGAGTATTTTAACATAATTGATGATAATCGATCCTGGCTTACTTATATTAGGCGTAAAGGGGATAAAAACTGGAATAAAGGTCAGGAACTGTATTTTCCGTCAGGCAGGAAGGATGTCGAATATGGTTGAAGATAAGGGGAAAAATTTTATCAAGGGTGCGGTAATCCTCAGTGCCGCTGGTCTAATATCTAAAGTAATGGGTTTTGTTTACCGGGTCATATTAACAAGGATAATCGGGGCTGAAGGGATGGGGTTATACCAGATGGCCTATCCCATTTATACTACACTTTTAGTAGTCTCCCGGTCCGGGATACCTGTTTCCCTTGCCAAGTTAATCTCGGGGAAGATTGCCCGGGGCCAGAAGAACGATGCCCTGAAAACCTTCAAAGTGGGTCGAAGCTTAAGTATTCTTATTGGCCTATTTTTTTCTATATTAATGATGGTTCTGGCCAGACCCCTTGTCAATATTCTGGAGTGGGATTCAAGGGCATATTATGCCGTTCTTGCCATTTCACCGGCTATCTTTTTCGTATCTATTATGGCAACCTATCGTGGTTTTTTTCAGGGGCTTCAAAATATGAAGCCAACTGCATATTCCCAGGTTATCGAGCAGTGGGTCAGGATGGTTACCATGATCTCCCTGGTATATTTTTTAGTGCCATATGGACTCGGGATTGCTGCTGCCGGGGCTACCTCGGGAGCAGTAACAGGTTCAATGGCTGGACTTTTGACATTAATTTATATATACTATAAAAAGAAAAAAGAAATATGGAATGGCATATCGATTAAAACTACCTATGCAGATGCGGTCAGGATCACAGGGGAAATTGCCAGATTAGGTATTCCTATTACCTTTGCAGCTTTAGTTCAACCATTAATGACTTTAGTGGATACAGTTATAGTTCCCCAGAGGCTTCAGGTAGCTGGGTATGCCGTGGAAAAGGCGACAGAACTCTTTGGTCAGCTCTCCGGGGTAGCCATGGTTTTAGTTAATTTTCCAACTATAATTACTATCTCTCTGGCAGCCAGCCTGGTACCATCTATATCGGAAGCCTATGCCCTGAAAAGGCATGATTTAATTGACCGTAGAACCAGAACAGCCCTGAGGTTAACTGTATTAATTGGGTTACCGGCAGCAGTCGGACTTTTTATTCTGGCCCGCCCCCTGACCGGAGTTATTTTTGGTGAGGCGGACGCAGCAATACCTCTGCGCATTGTTGGTTGGGGAGTAATCTTTATAGCCATACAACAGACTACTTCTGCTATCTTACAGGGTCTGGGTCAGACCGCTATTCCTGCCCGGAATTTATTAACAGGAGCGGTGGTTAATGCTTTAATTAATTACAGCCTTACAGCTTCACCCCGATTTGGAATAAAAGGGGCAGCCCTGGGGACGGTTACTGGATTTGCTGTTGCTGCCTTATTGAATTTAATATCTGTGAAGAAATTTACCGGTTTTAAAATTAAGATAAAAGAGCTTATCTTCAAACCAGTACTGGCTGTATTTTTAATGGCCGTTGCTGTTAACAGGGGCTTTGTGATTTTATTAAATCTTTTAGAGGGTATAACTGATTATAATTACCATATAGCTACATTTTTTATTGTATTTTTTGCTGTTATCATATATTTATTTTTCCTGTTATTATTTAATGAGATCAGGTATTCAGATGTGGCGATGATTCCCGGTTATGGGAAAAAAATTGCTGATAAACTTAAAAAAATTGGATTGCTGGGGGATTAAATTATGGAACAGGAGAGGTTAGCAGAAGAATTTATTAGATTAGTTAAGATCATGGAGAGATTACGGGGACCTGATGGCTGTCCCTGGGATAAAAAACAGGATTATTATACCCTTAAGCCCTATATTATTGAAGAGGCATATGAAGTTGTAGAAGCCTTACAGAAAGATGACCTGGAACTCCTTAAAGAAGAGCTAGGTGATTTATTACTTCAGGTGGTTTTTGAATCACAGATAGGGAAGGAAAAAGGGGATTTTAACCTGATAGATGTAATCAAAATTATTAGTGAAAAGTTAATCAGGCGTCATCCCCATGTTTTTGGAGATGAAAAAGTTAATACAGTGTCAGGAGTAAAGGTTAACTGGGAAAAAATTAAAAAACAGGAAAAAGAAAATAAGGGTAGGGAACAGACTTCAATCCTGGATGATGTCTCCAGGAGCCAACCGGCATTAAACCAGGCCTATGATATTCAGAAAAAAGCAGCAGAAGTCGGGTTTGACTGGGATAATATTTCTGATGTCGTCAGGAAAATAGAAGAAGAGCTGGCTGAGGTTAAAGAAGTAATCAAAACCAATGAGCATAAGGAGATTGAGGAGGAACTGGGTGACCTTATTTTTGCGGTTGTAAATCTATGCCGTTTTTACAGGATAAATCCAGAGGTTGCCCTGTTGCGAACCATACTTAAATTCAGGGACAGGTTCAAATATATTGAAAAAAGGGTTAGTGAAGAAGGAACCCTCTTAACAGATAAAACCCTTGAAGAACTGGATAGTTACTGGGAAGAGTCCAAAACAATGGAATAATAAAGGAGGATGTTGCCCAATGAAAAAGATAGCGACAACAGTAGCCATTATTATAGTTTCACTAATTCTTATGGTTAATAATGCCCGGGCCGGCGGGTTTGATATAGGAGTAGATGCTGCTATATTAATAGATGCGGAATCAGGACAGGTTCTTTATGAAAAAAATGCTGATAAAAAATTACCTCCTGCCAGTATTACAAAAATAATGACCCTTTTGTTGACTATGGAGGAAGTTGATAAAGGGAATATAAGCCTTGACAGTATGGTTACTGTAAGTCAGCTGGCAGAATCAATGGGGGGATCCCAGATTTATCTTGCCGCTGATACCAGACTGAAGCTCAGGGATTTATTAAAGGCAGTCACCATAGCATCAGCCAACGATGCTTGTGTTGCCGTTGCTGAGGCTGTGGCCGGTACAGAAGAAAACTTTGTCAGATGGATGAACAAACGGGCCCGCGAACTGGGAATGAAAAATACCCATTTTTCAAATACAACAGGCCTTCCTACTGATGGGGAACATTATACTACAGCCAGGGATGTTGCTATAATGGCCCGGGAACTTATTAAACACCCTCAGGTGTTAAAGTGGGCTTCTATCTGGGTTGACTATATTGATCTCCCCAATGGCCGGAAGGCAATGCTGACCAATACCAATCGTTTAATCAATGATTATCCAGGCATGGATGGATTGAAAACAGGGCATACCGATGCCGCTGGCTATTGCCTGGCAGCAACAGCCAGAAGGAATGGGATGAGGTTAATATCTGTTATCATGAAGGGTGAGACAGAACGGGAACGGGAGGAAGCAACAGCCAGGCTACTGGATTATGGTTTTAATTCATTTGAGAAATATATAGTTCTTAAAAAAGGCCATAAAGTTCATAACATAGAAGTACCCAATGGAACCAGGACTTCTACGGTAGCTGAAACGGCTAATGACCTGAAGGTTGTAGTTAAAAAAGGTGAAAAAGATTTATTGACCAAGAAGGTAGTTATTAATGAGCCCGTCGAAGCCCCTGTAAAAAAGGGAGATGTTCTGGGTAAAATTCAGGTTTTATATAAAGATCAGGTTCTAAGCCAGGTTAAACTCCTGGCGACTGAAGATATAGAGAAGGCAGGATTCCTTACCAGGTTGTGGCGCTCAATTGCAAGGTGGTTTCAAGAATTAATAAGTAATATTTTTTAACCAGACTTTTTAAACCGGGTTTTCCATAACAGATAGTTCGGACTGTAAAACTCATAAAGAACTGTATTTCAGAATGCCAGGGTTATAACCCTGGCATTTTTCATTACAGGCTGGTCTAATTAAAATAAGTATAAATTAATATTTTTATGGAAAAATAATAGAATAGAAATGAAATTCAAGGAGGTATTTTAACCTATGCCCAGTCAGTTTTACCGGCGAGTTATTGTTCTTATGGTTCTCTTTTTATCATTACTGGTTTTAACCCTGACAGGGTGTGAACAAAATCAGGACCAGGTAAAAGGGATCAGGGACAGGCAAAAGTTTGAATCCGAGCCCCGGATTACAGTTAAATTACCTGGTTTAACAAAAACAATGCCACTGGAACAATATGTGACCGGTGTGGTTGCGGGAGAGATGAAAAAGGACTGGCCCCAAAATGCCTATGGTGCCCAGGCGATTATTGCCAGGACCTTTGCTTTACAGTATATGGAGGCCAACAATACTGACACCATCAGTGGAGAGTTTGAGTATGCCCAGGAGTATAAGCCGGAAAATATTACAGAGACAATAAGGAAAGCTGTTGAGGAAACCAGGGGAGAAGTAGCCCTCTATAAAGATGACTATATTAAAGCCTGGTTTCATGCCAGTGCCGGTGGTCAGAC